>NZ_JAKSDZ010000052.1 GCF_023509475.1 Aestuariirhabdus haliotis
CCTTGTCCAGGTCTCGACATGAACGGCAGGCTTCGCCTTGATAAAAGCCATTTTTAGGATCGCATAGCTCTATCTGAATTAATCAGAGGTGCCTTGAGTCGCCACGCGACGATTGAGTGGCCTTGTTGGGGCTTGGGTAATCGGTAGACTGTGATACGGATTACCCAACCTTTACATTTATTTTGCTACATTGAGCATCACATAACGTGGCGTGAGACAGGAATCGTCTGGCCACTGTTGGCTTTGAAGGTGCAACATTCGACTATTAGGACCCTTGAATATGATCAAACAGATTGCCGCTATTTCCCTGACTGGTTTGCTGTTGGCTGGTTGCCAGACGACCAACCCCTATACGGGTGAGCAGGAGGTGAATAAAACCACCAAGTACGGAGGCGTGGGTGCCTTGGCGGGGGCCGTGGTTGGCGGCCTGGCCAATGGTAAAAAAGGCGCTTTGGCCGGAGCTGCTCTGGGTGGTGCTGCCGGTGCTGGGTATGGTTATTACACCGACCAGCAGGAGGCCGCATTGCGTCAGCGCCTGCAAGGCACTGGAGTGCAAGTGCAGCGTACCGGCAATGACCTCAAGTTGATTATGCCCGGAAATATCACCTTCGCGACCAACTCTTACAATATCCAATCCAGTTTCTATAGCGTGCTGGGCTCCGTCGCACTGGTGCTGAAAGAGTTTGACGAAAATCCGGTAGAGGTTGTGGGTCATACTGACAGTACCGGTAGCCGCCAGCACAACATGGGGTTGTCCGAAAAACGTGCCCAGAGCGTGGCCAGTTACCTGGTCAATCAGGGTGTTGCGGGCCCCCGCATTACCTACTTCGGCGCCGGTCCCGATCAGCCCATTGCCAGTAATGGTACCAAACAGGGCCGTGCCCTTAACCGTCGGGTAGAGCTTAATTTGCGTCCACCAGCGCAGTAATCTCTGGCCTTGGGCTTAGATCAAAATCAGCTGTCTTCGGGCGGCTGATTTTGGTTTTGCATGGCGTATTTTCCTTAGCTCTTAGCTGGTAAACTGCTTTGTTAGATGAGCCAGATTGATCGGTACCGGGCGCTAACAAACAGCGCTTTGTGCCGAAAAAAATAACAGGAGATTTTAAGCATGAGCAATGATCGAGTCGTGATCTTTGATACCACGCTGCGTGATGGTGAGCAGAGCCCGGGTGCTTCCATGACCCGCGAGGAAAAAATCAGGATTGCTCGTGCCCTTGAAATGATGAAAGTAGACGTCATCGAAGCTGGCTTTCCCGTTGCCAGCCCGGGTGATTTCGAATCGGTCAAAGCGGTGGCTGATACCATTACCGGCAGCACGGTTTGCGGTTTGGCCAGAGCCCTTGATGCCGACATTGACCGTGCCGGGGAAGCGTTAAGGGGAGCTGCATCGGGGCGCATTCACACCTTTATCGCGACTTCACCCATTCATATGCAGCACAAGCTGCGTATGGAACCCGAGCAAGTGGTCGAGCAGGCGGTACATGCGATTAAGCGCGCTCGTAACCTGATCGATGATGTCGAGTTCTCCTGCGAAGATGCGGGTCGCTCCGAGATCGATTTCCTGTGTCGCATTATTGAAGCCGCTATCGATGCCGGTGCCCGTACCATCAACATTCCGGATACCGTCGGCTACGCCATACCGCATCAGTTTGGTGAGACGATCGCCCAACTGATTGAGCGGATACCCAACTCCGATAAAGCGATCTTTTCGGTGCACTGTCATAACGACCTGGGGCTGGCGGTCGCCAATTCCCTGGCCTCGGTTGTTCAGGGTGCTCGACAGGTCGAGTGCACGATAAATGGTTTGGGTGAGCGTGCTGGTAATGCTTCTCTTGAAGAAATTGTGATGGCCTTGCGCACCCGTAAGGATCTACTGGCTCTGGAAACAGCCATCGATACCCGACACATCGTCTCCACCTCCAAACTGGTGTCCGGTATTACCGGCTTTCCGGTGCAGCCAAACAAAGCCATTGTCGGTGCTAACGCGTTCGCCCATGAGTCCGGGATTCATCAGGATGGTGTGCTCAAGCACCGGGAAACCTACGAAATTATGAGCGCTGAGAGTGTCGGTTGGACAACCAATAAAATGGTGTTGGGCAAGCATTCGGGCCGCGCTGCTTTCAAGAGCCGCCTTGAAGAGCTGGGCATCGGTTTTGAGACCGAGACCGAAATGAACGCCGCTTTTGCCCGGTTTAAAGCCTTGGCGGATAAAAAGCATGAAATTTTTGATGAGGATCTGCAGGCGCTGGTGAGCGATACCCTGGCGGCCGATGTCAATGAGGTTTATAGCCTGGTGTACTCGGAGGTTTGTTCGCGTACCGGGGAAACACCGCTGGCGCGAGTGACCCTCAGTGTCGAGGGACAAGAGCACAGTGTTGAATGCGCCGGCGATGGTCCTGTCGATGCCGTATTCAAGGCGATTGAGCAGATTGCCAATTCCGGTGCGACCTTGGCGCTTTACTCGGTTAATGCGATAACCAAGGGCACCGATTCCCAGGGGGAAGTTACTGTACGACTGGAAAAAGCTGGGCGTATCGTCAATGGTTCTGGCGCTGATACTGATATTATCGTGGCCTCGGAAAAAGCCTATATCAATGCGTTAAACCTGCTGGCCAACTCTATCGAACGGGCCCACCCACAAATCGTAGATCTGTAAACGGAATCCAGTTTTGCACGAGCATAAGCGGCAACAGTATCTTGAAGCGATGGACATTCAGCCCTGGTTCGCTCGTAAGCTGTTGCCTCATGCAAAACCCTCGGTGCCTTATCGTTGGGATTGTCCGGACGATGCTGTAAAGAGTGCCCCCCCCTCCGTTCACGCTGGCGACTCATCGCCGCTAACTCAAGGGCTGAACGCGGCCGATCAGGTCTCGGCGGTAGCAGGGCTAGCTACCGAAAAAGCTGAGAATCAGGCGCAGCCTGCTGTGCCAGCACCGGCTTCGGGAGCTGGCCGCGACGTCCTGGCGGCACTTAAACGGACGGCATTGGACCCTGACACGGCCAGTGTTGCTGCCACCCCTGCCGCACCATTAAAAGCGCGTAGTGAACCATCGTCAGTTTCAGCGGATAAATCGGTCTTGGCGGTTGCAGAGCCTTCCTCCGATTCGTTTTCTGCACCAGAAGTGCCCCGATGCCGTTTGGAAGTGTTTGCACTGAGCTCAACCCATTGGGCGGTGGTAGATCTACCCCATTCAGAAGTCGGGGGCTTTACTCGTTTTCATCAGAGCCTGTTACAGGACATCCTTCGCAGTATCGACTGGCCGTTAATGCTGGACACCAGGAACAGTTTTCACTGGCCGTTGGTGGACAACGGCGCAATCGATCAGGGGCTTGGTGTTGCTCAGGATACCCTGCGGGGATGGCTGCAGCGAGACGAGCATTGGGATAAGGCGAGCAAGCTATTGTTGCTGGGCCCCCAGGCGATCAGTTTATTGCTGGGTGACAGCCTTGAGCCGGGCAAGCTGGTTCGTGAAGCGGACAAAACCTTCCTACTTTGTCATAGCCTCAACGCCATGATGAAACTGCCGGAATTAAAGCGTGACACCTGGCGTTGTTTGCAGTCCTATCTGAGTAGGGTTGAGGAAAGCAACTAGTGGTGAATGAAAAGGACTACCATTTTCGGCCGATGGAAGCGTCCGATCTGGATGCGGTGATGGCCGTTGAAGTACGCGCCTACAGCCATCCCTGGACCCGAGGCATTTTTGCCGGTTGCCTGAAACCGGGGCACAGTTGTTGGGTGATCGAAAAAGGCTCGCGATTGATCGGCCATGGAGTTCTCAGTGCAGCCGCCGGTGAAGCTCATTTGCTGAATATTACCGTCAGCCCGGAAACCCAAGGGCTGGGCATCGGGCGGCATTTTTTGCACCACTTTATTGATATTGCCCTGGGCGTCAAAGCGGAAACCCTGTTTCTTGAGGTAAGGCCTTCTAACTTGCCTGCCGTGCATCTGTATGAATCGATCGGCTTTAACGAAGTTGGACGTCGCAAGGACTATTATCCGGCGGTTGAAGGTCGCGAAGATGGTTTGATTATGGCTTACAGTATTGCCGCGGATTCACTGTGGACAGATGACTAAGCAGGATTGTCGTTGGCGCCTGTTAGGGTCGTTATCAGCAAGCCGTATCGGCTGATTGATTCCCAGGTACTGCGAATTCTGGGGATCTATTCGTCACCGCTTTGTCGCCTTTAAATACTGTAGGGCGCCTCGCCCCGGGTTACACTGTGTAACGATTTCTTATTCTCCTAACAATAACGACCCATAGATGGATCTTTTCTATGCTTAATTATCTGCGGACGCTGGTCTGTGTTTCACTGCTGGCGGTCACTTTTGCTGCCCAGGCGCAACAGATCACGATACTTCACACCAATGATTGGCAGTCACGCTTTTTGGGCTTTGGTCCCAACCTTGAGTACAGCCCCGAAACCATCAATGACGATGAGACCGTCGGTGGTCTGGCGCGACTCGCAACCCTGATTGATCAGCGCCGGCAACAAGCTGCCGCGAACGGCCCGGTGCTGTTGCTCGATGGGGGAGATTTCAGTATGGGGACCCTGTTTCATACCATCACCCGGGAAACTGGTGCGGAGCTGCAGCTATTAACCGAGCTGGGTTACGATGCGGTCACTCTGGGCAATCATGAGTTTGATTTTCGCCCGGACGGTCTTGCGCAGATGTTCCGCTCGGCGCAGTCCCGGCGCGCCGATCTGGTGCCGGTGGTGACGTCCAACTTGCAGTTTGATAGTCAGGATCCTGCGGATGACAGCCTGCAAGCGGTGATGGATGATGGACTCATCCGTGAAGGTTTATTGATCGAACGTGGCGGAATCACTTTTGGTCTGTTTGGCCTGATTGGTGTCGATGCCGCTGAAGTGGCACCCAATAAAGCCCCTGTTACTATGGCCGATCAGGTCGCTACGGCGCAGCGAATGGAAGCTTCGTTACGCGCTGACGGAGCCGACCTGGTGATCCTTCTGTCGCATATGGGGGTCACGCCTAACGGCGGCAGTCAGTGGCATGGCGAAGAGGTGGATATTGCCGAGCAGGTACCGGGTATCGATCTGGTGATCGGTGGCCATTCCCATACCCCTTTGAGCCAACCGATTGTTGTTGAGGGAACTCCCATCGTTCAGGCGGGTTCTGAAGGTCAGTTTCTGGGTGAATTGGTGTTGAACTGGAACGAGGGTGAGTTAAGCATCGAAAAATACCAGCTGTATCCGATCGATGACCGTATTCCGGGAGACCCAAGAATCATCGCTATGATCGATGATTGGAAGCAACAAGTTACTGAGAAGGTACTGAAACCGGCGGGCTATTATTTTGACCAGCCTTTGGTAACGACGCCTCGCACCCTGACCCGTGCCTATGAGGACCCGGTATTGGGTAACCTGATCACCGATGCATTTCGCCGGGCAACCCAGGCCGATATTGCGCTGACAGGTAATGGCACGATACGGGATGATGTCTGGCTGGGTCAGAGCGGTCAGCAAAGTGTATCTGATCTCTATCGCATCGAGCCATTGGGTGTCGGTGAACTCAATGATGATCCTGGCTATCCGATGATGAAGGTCTGGTTCACGGCAGCTGATTTAAAGAGTATTTTTGAAGTCCTCTTACTGGGCTACCAGCTGCGAGGTGACGCCTATTACCCTCGTCTCTCAGGGGTGCGGGTGACCTACAATAATTATCGGCCGCCGTTTGACCGGGTCACCAAGGTCGAGCTTGGCGGGGCAGAGCTCGGTTATGTCGAGCTGGATCTTTCCAGAGACAATACCGAACTCTATAGTATCGGCGGTACCAGTTATGTCGGAGGATTTACCTGGTTAATTGGCGACATCAGTTATGGGCTCCTTGATGCCACGCCCAGGGATCAGGCGGGCAATCCCGTTGCGGATATTCGTCAGGCACTGGTGGATGGAGATTTAACCCAACCCGGGGTGCAGGAGATCAAAGCCTGGAAAGCGATACTCGATCATTTAAGTGCCCTGCCAGACCACAATGGCGACGGCATAGCTGATATTCAGCTGGACGTCATGACTGAAGAGGTGCGTATCCTGCCAGCATCCAGTCTCAACCCATCGGCCGTATTGGCCAATGCCGGTATGATCGCCTGGGGGGTATATGGGCTGGTTTTACTGCTGTTGATACTCAGTGCATGGTTACTGTTACGTTTCTTTAAAAAACGGACGTAGGACTCTTGATATACTGCGGCAGACTCCTGAATCTGGATGGCAATTATGACTGACCTGACAAATCTGATGCAGAATAATCGAGCATGGGCTGAAAACATCACCCGTGAAGATCCTGAGTTTTTTAATAAACTGAGCCAGCAACAATCGCCTGAGTACCTATGGATAGGTTGCTCTGACAGCCGGGTTCCGGCCAATGAGATCGTGGGCCTGTTGCCGGGAGAACTGTTCGTTCACCGCAATGTGGCCAATGTGGTGATTCATACCGATTTGAATTGCCTGTCGGTGCTGCAATATGCGGTTGAGGTGCTAAAGGTGAAGCACATCATCGTGACCGGGCATTATGGTTGTGGTGGCGTCAGAGCGGCGCTGGGGCAGGAAGATCTGGGCTTGATCGACAACTGGTTACGGGTGATCAGGGATATCTACTACAAGCATCAGGAGCGCTTTAAAATGCTCACCGATGAAGATGCTCGTGCCGACCTGTTGTGTGAGCTCAATGTGATCGAGCAGGTCGGCAATGTGTGTCACACCAATATCGTGCAAAATGCCTGGAATCGAGGACAGCAACTATCGGTGCATGGCTGGATCTATTCGGTCAAAGACGGCATCGTGAAGGATCTCGGAGTTCGCGTCGACGGTGCCGAACAGATACCCAAGGCCTATCATGTAGGAGCCGACGACAGCTAGCCGTTCATTGCTCTGGCTAGCTTAGTTTACGGTTTCCCTCGATGCCTCGTGCGGTTTTGCCGAGGCATCTTCGCTCCAATTGGCTGTCAGTTTACTGCTGACATAGCGAAATTTCCCCGAACGCTCTCGAGGCAGCTCTTCCAGCCGTTCAATAATCACCTGCACGTCACCCAGTCGTTGGCGTACCCCTTCAATAATCGTTTCTTCCACAGTGGCAGAATAATCGCTACTGGTGACCAGCTGCAGGCGAATCTCGTCGAGGCTTTCCTGCACGATTCGAAATTCACGGACCGCATCCAGGTCACGCAGAATATAGATCAGGGATAGTGCATGCAGCACCGTGCCGTCACGGGCCATAAGAAAATCGGTCGTGCGGCCTTCGATGCTTTCCAGCAAGGGAAGGCCTCGACCGCATGGGCATGCGCCAGGGCTAAGCCGAGCAAGATCTCCTGTGCGATACCGTACAAAGGGAAACTCATGGGTCGCCATATGAGTCACCACAACTTCTCCGCGTTCGCCGACCGGTAATGGTTTACCATCGGCATCGACAATCTCGACCACCATATCCTCAGCACTGATGTGCATGCCTCCGGAAGGGCATTGATGGGCGATAAAGCCGGCATCCCGACCCCCGTAACCGTTGGCGGTAGGGGCGCCGAAAACCCGTTCGATGACGCGTTTCTGATTGTCGTATAAGCGCTCCGAAGTAACGAAGATGACTTTGATACCTAGCTGGTCGAGGGCGATGCCTTTACGCTCGGCGTAGCCGGCGATCAGCGCCAGTGCCGAGGGGTAACCAAACAGCATGCGGGGGCGAATACGCCTTATGGTATTTACATAGCGTTCGACGTTGGCTTCGCTCATTTCGAACGCGGGTAATAGGTGGCTGCGAAATAGCCAGTCGCGCCACACCCGCATTCGATCCTGGCTGCCGAGTTCCACCGGCGAGCCCCAGACTACCAGTTCGGGATCACCAATATCCACATTCCACCATCGGGTGGCGCGCCATTTGGCGGCGATATCATGGCTTTTTCTTGCTTTACCGACCAGAAACTGTAGCGGCTCGCCACTGGAACCACCGGTATTAAAGCGGGCCAAAGGGCCGGCATCTTCAGCGACTAACTGGTTTTGCTGGTTTCGAATCAGGGCTTTATCCATCAGGGGTAGATATTGTAAATCATTGATGGAACGGAGCTTCTCCGGGTTGAAATTCAGCCGCTTGAACAGTTCCCGGTACCAGGGCACCTGAGTTCCAATGCGGGTCAGGAAGGCACGCAGATTGGCCAGTTGCAGTTGTTGAATCTGTTCAGGGTTCAGCCACTGGGATTGCTCCAGCTGCTTGTGGCATTTAACACTGCTGTGCTGCTTGAGAGACTCATGCAGGGGAAAGAGGAACTTGGCAACCAGAGCTGTGTACATGGCGATCCATCGCGTTAGGCTAGAGGTGCCTATGAGTATGGATCAAAAACAGGCGCTTGGCTGTATTGGGCCTGTCAAAGGTGGGGTTTCCTCATTTGGGCACCATGCCGACCATTGCGCCTGTTTCTAAAAATCGACGCAATGGTTGAGGCAGGAGAAGGCTAGGGAATGAGCTCTAATCTTCCGCTGGTCACCTGCTCGATCTGTTGTCGATTCATCAACTGACTGCGATAACGGCCCTGGTTATAGAGCCTGGCCTGATCATCGAAATGGGTATCGAATGGGTTGCCCGATTGACCCACCGGATTGATTCCCTGAGCCTGCTCGACATTGGCCAGGGGTATGATGCGCCGGGTAGACGGGTTGCTGCTGACCCGATACTGGTTTTCGGCATAGGTATAGGCCATTTTGCTCAATGAGCGCTTGCTGCTGTCGATCGGAAAAGGGCCGACATTAAACAATTTGTTGAGTGGTTTTACCTTGCCCAATGGATGTGGGTGTTCGATGCTGTGGACCTTGCCCCATTGCCAGCTCGACGTGTCGTCACCAAACTGGCTTTGCAGTGAGGCGATGGCCAGTTGCCAGGCGGCGGCCAGAATCTGATCACGGCTTTCCCTGTGCGCGGTCTCGCGTCGGTCCCACCAGGGAGAACTTTCGTTGGCCAGTATTTGCTGGAAACTGTTATCGGCCATAAAGGTCTTGATAAAGATCGGCTGTCGATCGCCCAGTTCGTCGGAGAAAGTTTGCTGCAGGGCAAAATAGTAGGCACGTTCGAAAATGGTGGCACCGATGCTATCCAACGGGTAACGCTTGTCCCAGTTGCTCAAGGCATTGAGCGCATCTTGAGCAACGCCTTGTTGCGGTTCGGTAAGGCTCGCCAGCAAACGCTGGCGAAAATGATCATTCAGCGCCCCTTCGGTATCCAGCTGAATTGCCTTCATCTCTTCCAGTGTCCAGCCACGACGGTCCCCATTGTTTTCCGGGCTCAGCAACTGGTTCAGGCGTTCTGCCCGGTCCGCCGAGGCATAATAGCCAGGAATCATTGGCTCGCCATCTCGGGAATAGGGGTGGTTGGCGGAGAAAATAATGCCGTTGTCCGGGTTCACCCGGCGGGGGTTATGACTGAAGTCGAGATAGCCCCGAATGTCCTGTTCGCCGCTGGCGCCGTCCAGGATGTTCATGCTGTGCACTCCGGGAGCACGGTTCGGCAGTCTTCCCGTGGCCCAGATGCCAATATTGCCCTCGGTGTCGGCATAATTGATATTGAGGCCTGGCGCCCAGATGTCCGCGACTGCAGCTTCAAACTGTTGCATATTACGAGCGCGGTTGACCCGGTAAAGAGCGTCTACGGTATCGTTGTTGGCATCGGTGAAGGTCCAGAAGATAGACACCGGATTTGTGTTGTTCTCGAGCTTGATGGCCGGCTTTGCCAGGTCACTGATGATCGGACCATGGCGTGATTCCCGTACGGTAATGGTGACCGGTTCTGCTCCCTTGACCAGAATCGTTTCCTGGCGACTCTTCAGGTTTTCCCACTGGTCACGGTTTTTGATCTGTTGTGGATTCTTCGGGTTGCTCTGTTCCTGATAGAAATCTATATCGTCGTTCTCGAACATGGTTAACCCCCAGGCGTGATGCCGGGTATTGCCCAGCACCGCAAAGGGGATGCCCGCCAGATAATGGCCATAGACTTCATAATCGGGGCTGACAATATGGGCCTCATACCAGACGGCGGGTACGGCAATACCGATATGCGGGTCGTTGGCCAGAATCGGCTTGCCGCTGTCGGTACGGGATGGCGCCAACACCCAGGAATTGCTGCCGATAAAATGCCCGGCGGGAAACATGGACTCATTGATCTGTAGCACCTGTTGACTGATCGACAACAGGGCAGGGTTCATAGCCACTAATGGGGCGGGCTTACTGTCCGAAGCGGTTAATGGGCCACGGCTATCTTGCGTAGTAAAGGCTCCCTCCAGATAGAAGGGCGCCAGATCCTGAAGGTATTGATCGCCAAGTTCCTGTCCGATCCAGTGATAGAGCGGGTCGGTTTTGAAGGCTCCGGCAAAGCTGTAAGCCATATACCCCAGGGTGTGACCAAGATCTTCGAGGGTAAAGGGTTTTACCTCGGTGCGAAGAATCTCATACTCCAATGGTTTGGCGCGGGTGGCAATGTAATGGTTGATACCCGCCTGGTAGGCACTCATCAGCTTGTTTTGAGGCAGCTCGGGTTGCTCGCGCATACGGGTGGCAAGCTGAGCGGCGTAACGGTTGATCCCGAGGGTTCGAAACAGCTGGTCGGTGTCGAGCATGGCTTCGCCAAACAGTTCGGACAGGGTGCCGGATCCCACTCGTCGTAACAGGTCCATCTGGAACAGACGGTCCTGCGCGTGCAGGTAGCCCAAGGCTCTCAGGGCATCTTCGGTGCTATCGGCGTAAATGTGGGGCACGCCCCAGTCGTCGTAGAGAACTTCGACCGGGTTGGATAGATTGGGAAGGTTCAGGGAACCATCGCGAACGGCTTGCTCGGATTGGACAAGGAAATAGACCCAGAGTGCAACAAGCATAAACAGAGTGAATAGTACAAAAAACACTCTTTTTAAAAGGTGGCTCATGATAGAGTTCCGATATTATCATTATGAATCGATAGTGGAACATACGTACGTTTGAGTCAAGGAGGGCAATTGACATTCAGAAGGGGCGTAAACCAGCTAAAGTTTTAATAAGAACATGCCGACAAACCTGATGCGATGCATCTGATTTAGGCGGGTTCGAAGGGGATACCGGAGAGTATGCCGTCGCTGTTTACATAATCATAACCCACCAATGAAGTGGGAATCTGCGCCCTTCAAGTAAGTAGCAGACTATAGATAGGAGAGAGTGATGTCCCTGAAAGTAACCCATCGAATAGGCCTCGGGTTTGCGGTGTTAGTGATTTTATTGCTGGTGACAGGAGGCGCCGGGTTACAAAGTATCCTCAAATTGAGCGATAGCATGGATGTGACAACCAATGAGGCAACGCCCTTATTGATCAATAGCAGTGAGCTAAGTCTGAGCCTGATGGCGGCTAACCAGGCGTTGATGGCTTACCGCATCGAAAACAATCAGGATGAGCTTGCCGGTCATCGTGATGCTTTTGAAAAACATACCCAAAACTACCAGCAACTACGCACCAATCTACAAGCGCTGGCTGACCAGGTAGGTTTGGCTGGCCAGCTAAACCAGCTGGATGCCCCGGTTAAGCAGTTTATCGATAATGCCAATGGCCTGCTGGTTGAACATGCCAACTTCTTGCGAGTTGAGAGTTCGCGGAAAGTCGCCGAAGAAGACTATCTGTATGAAATGGATTTTGTTGCCGCCGAACTGGCCTTGCTGGGTGAAAATTGGGCTGGCAACGAGACCAGTAGAAAGCATAAGGAGATGCTCAGTCTAATTGGCGCCCTGCGCAACCGGGTGGATGATGTGTTGTCAGCCAAAGATAGCGAAACGACCAACGAAGCCGTACAGGAAGCGCAAGGAATGATGGCTGAGCTGGACCAGTATCGAGAATGGTTCGGTGCCAATGACCCTGGCTCTTTTGATGCGTTCGCCGAATCTTACGAGATTGTTCATAAGCAGGTCATGAGCGAAGAGGGGTTGTTGCAGTTATACAGTGTGGCGGTGGATGCCGAAGAGAAAACGGCATTGCAGATGGCATCGATTACTGCGGCGCTGGATCAGGCAACCGGGATTACCAATACCCTGATGGAAAAAGTCCGTGGTGTGGCGTTCGAGGCGCAGACCTCGGCTAATGACACAGTCGGTTGGGGGAAGACATTGATTATGGTGATTTGCCTGCTATCGGTGGTCTGTGCACTGGGCGTTGCGGTGTGGGTTGGGCGCAGCATACATAACCCGCTGAACCGGGTGAACCTTATCCTCAAGCAAATAGCCGATGGGGATCTCACCCATACGCTCGATGACAGTGGCCGCGATGAATTCGGAGTTCTGGCTACCCAGGTGAATCTGTTGGTGTCCAGGTTGCACGACCTGATTTCACAGATTAATGAGAGTTCGGAGAAAGTTTCGCAGGCTGCAGGCAGCGCTCGTAGAGTAAGTGAGAACTCACTCCAGGCCATCGAGTCTCAGCGTGAACAGACCACACAGGTGGCTTCGGCGGTGACCGAAATGGGGGCAACGGCGCAGGAGGTGGCTGGCAGTGTCGAGCAGTCGTTGCAAGAAGTTGAATCTCTGAATGAGGTTGCGGATCAGAGTCAGCAGGTGATATTGACCACCATCGGTGAGATACAGAACTTGCAGACAGCGGTTGTGGATTCGGCTGAGACGATTCATCGCCTGAACGAATACAGTACCGAGATCGGCTCCGTGCTCGATGTGATTCGTACCATCGCCGAGCAAACCAACTTACTGGCTTTGAACGCAGCGATTGAAGCGGCTCGTGCCGGTGAGCAGGGACGCGGTTTTGCGGTGGTTGCGGACGAAGTACGCGCGTTGGCCAGCCGCACCCAGAAATCCACCCAGGATATTCAGCAGACGGTCGAAAAATTGCAGTCCCAGGCATCCCAGGCCGCCAGTATGATGTCGACCAGTTCGTCGCAAGCCTCCAACTGTGTCGAGCGTAGCCAGCAGACGGAAGACGCGCTGGAGAATATCGTGATTGGCCTTAACCGAATCAAGGATATGAGTGCGCAAATAGCCACTGCGGCGGAGGAGCAAAGCGTGGTCAGTCAGGAGGTCACCCAGAGCGTTACCGGGATTGCCGATATGGCAGAGATGGCTTCCGAGAACGCGCAACAAACCGCCAGTGAAAGTGATTCCTTACAAACCATGGTCGAACAACAAAATGTGCTGATTCGCCAGTTCCGCATCTAGCCCGTCGGGTTTATTAGATGAACAAAAGAGCCGCCTTATGGGCGGCTCTTTTGTGTGCCCGGCTTGCTGTCCAGGGCGATCTTGTTGCGGGGATTTGCGTGTCAGGTCTCGTCGGATTCTGTGCTGACCCCCTGGGAGGCCGCCGGGGGTTTTTGCAGCTTGCGTTGCAAGGTTCTGCGGTGCATTCCCAACACCCGTGCGGTGGCCGATATATTGCCTTGTTGTTCCTGCAGTATGCGCTGTATATGTTCCCACTCCAGTTGGTCAACCGACAGCGGGGCTGAAGGTTTGAGCTGTGTCGGGTCCGCGGGTTGGCAAAGTAAAGCGCTGACAACCTCATCCGCATCGGCGGGTTTGCACAGGTAGTTGTTGGCCCCCAGTTTTACCGCTTCAACGGCGGTTGCAATGCTGGCGAATCCGGTTAGCAGCACAATTTCCATCTTTGGGTTGGCGGTTTTCAGTTCCGGTAACAGGCTGAGCCCTGATTCGTTCAGGAGTTTGAGATCAACGACGGCGTAATCCGGAGTGTGACGCTCCAGTAATTTCTGCGTGCTGGCACCATTATCGGCCGTAAAAACATCGAAGCCCCGGCGTCGCATGGCGCGGGCCATCACTTGTAAAAAGGTGGCGTCATCGTCAATCAGTAGCAGTTTGGGCAGGCTGTCGGTCATAGGTTCGGGCAATCTGTCAGAAGTGGGTTGGCAATGTTAATAAGCACTCGATATGAACGTCGCTCACCACAGGTTAGTGCTTGGTGGTAACGGAAATAACAGGGAGCTGTACCTCGGTTATGGTACCTCGTTCACTATGAGGGTAAAGCCTGACCTGTCCGCCCAGGCGCTCAATGGTCGCCTGGCTGAGGCTAAAGCCAATCCCCAGGCCTTCGCGTTTATCGGAATAGAAAAGCTCTCCCAGATGCTCTGCTTTTTGCGCAGAAATTCCCTGGCCAAAATCGCGAACCCTGATCAGCACGGTATCCTTCTGGCGTTGAACTTCCAGGATTATTTCCGGACTTTGGTCTGCGGCGTTATTTAACAGATTCAGCAGTGCCTGATCCAGGGTGGGATCCCAGCTAATGGCCCATTCACGGGCGGCATCGGGCAGTTCAAGTTGCAGGCGGGCTTCCGGTCGCATCAGCTGCCAGCGATCCAGCAATCGGGTCAGCACCTGGCGCGTGGGCAGCGTTTGTAAGTCTGTGGTTTGGCTCTGGTCGACCAGTGTCCTTAAGGAACTTTTGCAGAAGCCGATCTGTTCCTGCAGGCATTTGATATCTTCCATCAGGGTTTGATCGTTTGGGTGATCCTGCTCCATCTCCCTGAGTAAGGTGCGCATGGTCGAGAGCGGAGTGCCGAGTTCATGGGCCGCTCCTGCGGCCTGGGTGGCAACCGCCATCAGTTGCTCGTTGCGTAACTGATGTTCCCGGTGGCTGGCCAGCTCCTGCTGTTTCAGGCGCAGGGCGCTGGCCATGCGGACGACAAAAATAGTAATCAGCAAGGCGCTGACGACAAAGGTCAGCCACATACCGATGACATGCAGTTGCGCCATATGGGCCAGGTTTCCCTGTACTCGAATCTGAGGATAGAGTTCGGCCAGCGGCACATAAAAAAATAGCAACCCGCCATAACAGAGCAGACAAAATAGCAGCATTGCGGTCGCATAGGGCCAGGCCAGGGTGGCGGCGGTAATACTCAGTGGCACCAGATAAAAGGAAATAAAAGGATTGGTGGCGCCGCCGCTGAAGAAGAAAATCAGGCTCAGGGTGCACACATCAAACAATAACTGGCCGAACAGTTCTGCCTGGGTAACCGGAGCGGTGGCCCGTAAACGCCATAAGGTGGCGACGGTCATCAGGGTGCAAACCAGCAGAATAGAACCCAATACGGGGAAGTTAAGCAGCAATTCCATTTGCTGCTGCGCCCAGATCAGCGCCAGTAATAATGAACCAATAAAGAGCGCCCTTATGATGCACAGGCGTTGCAAATTAGCCCGGGGTGCGAAGGCGATCATCGGACTTGTCCTATCAGCTTTCTGCGGTGACGCTGTTCTTGCTGCTTTTCCACTTGACCCAGCTATACACCGGAAGTCCCAGCATCAGCAACAGGAATCCCCAGTACACGGTGTCCTGACCCGATCCGGCAATGGCCCACAGACCATAGAAAAAGCCTAAAAGGGCAATCACGCTGTGGCCCAGCAGGCGTTCCTTTTGCAGTTCATTGCGTCGCTTGCTGTAGATCATCAGTTCGGCGATCGCAGAGAAGCTATAGGGGATCAGGGAGGTGAGTGTGGCCAGCAGAATAATAAAGGTAAAGGTTTCCACCAGGCCTTTGGTGTAGTTCATCATCATCAAAATAGTGATTAGCACACTGGAGATGATGATGCCCATATAGGGTACACCGTTTTTATTGACCTTATTGAAAATCTCCGGAAACAGGCCATCGCGAGCAGCGGCATAAGGCACCTGTCCTTGTAGAATCATCCAGCCATTAAGAGCGCCAAAACAGGAGATGACGGCGGCCAGGCCAATGACATAATAACCAACATCGCCCCACATCAAGCGGGCGGCGTCGGCAAAGGGAGCCTGCGAGTTGGCCAGATCGGCGGGATCAATCATGCCCATCAGGGAGACGGTGGACAGAATATAAACCACGGCGCAAAGTAACGTGCCCAATACGGTGGCACGAGGAATAGTGACTCTGGGGTTGTCGACATCGTCGGCAGGAACGGTGGCCGATTCAAGGCCAAGGTAGGCCCAAAGGGTGAGCGCCGCACAGGCGGTAATCGCAGAGAAGTTGGATTCGCCGCTGCGGTTAACCGGGGTAAAGTGATCCAGGTCGAGAAAAAACAAACCGGCGATGGAGACCGCCAGCAGCGGTATGGTTTTTAATACGGTGGTGACCAGTTGCACGATACCGGCGGTGTGAACGCCGCGAATATTAACCAGTGACAGACCCCACAGAGCTCCCAGTCCGACCAATATGGAAGCCACCGGGTTGGCACCCAGTGAGGGAAAGAACACGGTCAGGTAGCTGACGAAGGCGACGCAGATAGCCGCGTTGCCCGCCCAAACGGCAATCCAGTGGCCCCAGGCAATAATGAAGCCGGCAAAGTCCCCCAGACCTTCGCGGGAATAGGCATAAGGCCCACCGGCTTTGGGCACCAGAACCGCAAGGCGGGCAAACACCAGTGCCAGTAACAGAGCGCCAATGGAGGTGAAAATCCATCCGGCCAGGCTGATGGCGCCATAAGAGGCGAGGGAGGCCGGAAGCAGAAAGATACCAGAACCGATCACATTGCCTACTACGAGCGAGGTGCAGATCCAAAGCCCCAGCCCTTTCTTCTCAGTTTCCATGTAACACTCAAACTCTAAAAAAATGAGCGGACATTATAGGAGAGCCCCGTGCTGAGGGATATAGCCCGCTTTCGATTGCGCTCTTTTCACTGGCCGATGTCACAGGTTTCCGGGTTCAACCAGCTCAGGGACGAGTTCATCGATACGGTTGACCCCCATCAGTGCCATGGTTGTTGCCACTTCCTGGCGAAAGATCTCGAGCATATCGCGCAAACCTTCTTCTCCCGCAGCAGCGACGGTCCAGATCCAGGGGCGACCGATCAGCACACCCCGGGCACCCAGAGCCACCGCTTTCACCAGATCCACACCATTGCGAACGCCGCCATCGAGGTAAACCTCCAGTTGGTCACCGACCGCGTTGATGATAGCGGGCAGTTTTGCAATGGTCGACGCAGCGCTGTCCAGTTGACGTCCACCATGGTTGGAAACGATCAGTCCGTCGGCACCCAATCCGGCGGCGGCCTGGGCATCTTCCGGCTCCAAAACTCCTTTGATTAGCAATTTGCCTTTCCACTGCTCGCGTAACCAGGCGATATCATCCCAGGTAACGCCGGGGTCGAATTGGGATTCGACAAAATCCCGGTAAGTGCCAAGGTCCGTGGCGCCAGCTACCAGCTCGCTGAGGTTACCCAGCGTGTGGGGTTTGCCTTTTAGCCCGACATCGACAATCCAGTTAGGGCTGGTGGCCAGTTGGCAGAGACGGCTCAGGCGGCTGCCGGGGCGATTCCCCACCATGCCATTGCGAATATCCCTGTGACGCATACCGGCGATGGGCAGATCAACGGTAAACACCAGCGTATTACAGCCCGCGGCCTTCGCACGTTCCATCAGGGATTCGACGGCACTGCGGTCGCGCAGCATATACAGCTGAAACCAGAACGGAGCCCCGGTTGCCTGCTGTACCTCTTCTACCGGACACACGCCGACCGTAGACAGGGTAAAGGGAACCCCGGCCGACAAGGCCGCCCTGGCACCTTGCACCTCGCCCCGTTGGCGCATCATGCCGGCCATGCCAATCGGCGCTAATGCCAGCGGCATGGAGGCTTCCCGTCCCAGCAGATCGGTACGGGTGTCCACCCTGGTCACATCGACCATCACCCGTTGTTTCAGAGACAGCCGCTTGAAGTCATCGACGTTGCGTCTCAGAGTGAGTTCCTCGTTACAGCCGCCGTCGATGTAATCGAACAGAAATCGAGGCAAGCGCCGACGCGCTTGTTGCCGGTAATCTAGCGGCGTGACGGGAATCGAAGGACCGAGTTTCATTAAGGCTTCCTCGCGTTTTTATGGGTGGAGTACCGGCGAATGGATCAACAAACCTTGTTATTAATACAGTACCGAAGCCAGCGTCATGGTGCACAGCGTCGCAAAAACCGGAATCACGACCGTAATGACGCCAACATCCCGATAGGCTTGTTTATGGGTCAAGCCGGTTATGGTGAGCATGGCGACGACGGCACCGCAATGGGGCAGTGAGTCGAATCCGCCGCTGGCCATGGTGGCCAGTCGGTGCAGCACAGCGGGCTCGATACCCATTTGTAAATAGGCGGGGGCCAGTGTCTGCATAAAGATCTGCAAGCCTCCGGAAGCCGAACCGGTAATGGCAGACACCAGGCTGACCGAGCCAAACATCGATACTAACGGCGGCAGATCGGATTCCAGCACCAGCCGCACAAAACCCTCGAACCCGCTGGTATGGGTGACCACGCCCCCGAAGCCGATGACGGCAGCGGTGTTGATCAGCGGCATAATGGCGTCCTGAGTGCCATGACCCACCACATCAAAGGCATTGCGACGAACGCTGGAAAACAAAACGATAGCCAGCAGCGTGCCACAAAAAAGTGCGATGCTGGGCCACACAATGGGCTGGCTGTTGGCAAATTGCAGCAGTTCGATAAATGGTCCTTCACCTTGAGCCAGAGCTTCGGGAAAGGCCATCTTGATCAGACGGGGTGCGAGGATGGTTCCCAGCACAGCAATCAGCGGCAGAAGGGCAATCTGCCAACGAGGGTAGTCTGACTCGTCGACGCTGGAGATCTGATCGCGCGGCCCGGCCACAAAATGCTCACCATTGGCCAGCGCCTTCTTGCGCTGTTGCTCGAGATACCAGATCCCGCAAACAAACATAATGGCGCCGCCAAAGAGACCCAACCAGCCGCCCGCGAACAGGTCTGTCTTAAGGGCAACCGCAGAAATCACGTTATGAATCGATGGCGTTCCGGGCAGGGCGGTCAGGGTGAATGTCCCCGCCCCTAGTGCCAGTGCGGCGCAGAATAATCGTTTGGGTATATCCGCCTCTTGCAGCAAGCGCAGCCCCAGGGGATACATTGCAAAAATCACCACAAAGACGACGACACCGCCATAGGTCAGCAATGCACAGGACAGGGCGGTAATCAGCAACGCACGCTGGGCGCCCAGGCGCCTGATCAGCGCCATGGCTATGCTTGATGCGGCATGACTGGCCCCCATCACCCGACCAAAAATAGCACCGGCGGCGAACAGCAGGAAAAACTTACCGGCAAAGGTAAAGGCCCCCAGCGGGCCAAATGAGAAATACTCGGTTAATCCCTGGGCCAGCGGTAAGTCGTTAGTGATGATCACCAGTAACGAACAGAGCAGAGCGGCAAAGACGATATCCACCCCTCGCAGCGCCAGCCATATCAACAGGGCAACACTGCCCAGTAGTCCTGCATATTCCATGCTTGATCTCCGCCATCTTTATTGTTGTTGTCTTATAGGGAGTTATCTTACCTGTAATTGGCGGTGTATTGGTAATATGGAAAAATATGTAACGGGATATTTAGGCGGCACTGGGATAAATTTAGGGCGTGTTCTAATATGCGATAGTAAGTCGGGTGGTGAAGGTGTAGGAAAAGTTGTGATTTAGATCGTTTGGTTTATTGAGCGGGTGTCAAATGTAAGACCCGACCCCGTTTTTTTCTCCTATAGATTTGATTGAATTCTTAGACTAATTTAAAAATAGATTTTACATATGAAGAAAATTGGATTCAGTGGCGGTAGTTATACAGCAAGGATGGGTGATGTTAATGATGTAAAGTCCTTTTTTTATTGCATTAACGAATTCTTAGGGAAAGATAATAATGCCAAATATGACATTATCCTGAATAGGTTTTACAGGCATTATTTAAAGCTTGAAGAGCTTGATTCATCGCTAGAGTTGATGGATGAGGTTAGAGAAGCCTTTTCAAGAATAGAGCCATCTAGTGTTGAATGGGATAAATTACTCTCTCGCGACTCAATATTAGATGTTGAGCAGGAAAGTTTAGCAGATGTATTTTCTAAATATTTTAATAAGTTTAGCGATGTTATCGAAGATGCAAAATTTTATTATGAGGATTGGAATTCTTATAAAGCAGTAAAAATTGTTATCGCCGATGTTCCTGATCTGGTTAAGTATCAAACGCTACCAGAAGAGGAATATGATTCGGTAGTTGGTGATCCACTTTGGGTTAGAGATGCGAATGGAGAGAATCCTTTAGGATTTGAAAATAATATTGCTTTTATTAAATGACCCGAATTCAAATCCACTGTCTCTGCTGTCTCTGCTGTCTCTGCTGTCTCTGCTGTCTCTGCTGTCTCTGCTGTCTCTGCTGTCTCTGCTGTCTCTGCTGTCTCTGCTGTCTCTGGGGTCAGGCCTTACGTTTGACACGTTCCCTTTACCGATAGGGTTGTTCATAGCAAACAGGGAAGAGATATATGACCAGACCATTATGGATCGAATACGTAGGGCCGATCTGTCATTTAATGGCCAGAAAAATCTCTTGGGCCAGAAAATAAAATAGGTTTTATTCGGTGGTGATGTAAAATGTAATGTATGACTCGCCCTCCTTTTGCAAGTATAACGACAAATTAGTTTGCGGTAATGTATCCGGGATCTAAATGAGTAACTAATTTCTAC
>NZ_JAKSDZ010000053.1 GCF_023509475.1 Aestuariirhabdus haliotis
ACAAGGGCTTCAACACCGAGAGAAACCATTTTAGGACCGCCCTACGGGGCTTTCAGGCGAACCCAGACTCTTTGTTACGCCTTTTTGAAAGGTCTCGACATTACTGCAAAGACGTGCCGCGATTCTGGATTGGCCTGAAAGCCAGAGTTCATCTGAATTAATCAGAGGTGCCCTAAAGCCAATCTTATCCATTTGAATAGCGTTCAGCTTGTTTGTCGGTACACCAGATTGAACCGGCAACTATTCTAAACCAGTGATTCGTTGCCAGGCGTCGAGCAGTTCAGGGTTAATGCTGGATTGATCCTCAATCACTAGCGCCTTGATCTCAGCAGTCTGGTGGTGAGGCAACTGACGATGCTGAAACGCCGGCAGGCCAGCGAAAGCCGTTTGTAGAATCTGCACCATATCGCCATGGGAAACCAATAGAACGACTTCTCCGGCTACCGTGCTTTCCAACCGTTTCAGAATCCCCAGACCTCGATGCAACACCGCCTGAGGTAACTCAACCCTATTATGTGTCTCATCCTTGCTGCACTTGCGCTCAGGATGATCCTCTTGAACAGCGTCCTGAGCCCAGACGGTTTGATAACAGTCGTCCGATTCGCCCTCATAGCAACCGAAGTATCGCTCACGTAAACCGGGCTCCAACACCGGGGCCGGCAGTTCCAATTGCGCCGCGACCAATTGCGCCGTTTGTCGAGTGCGTAAAAAGTCGGAGCACAGAATCAAGCTCGGTTTTTTCTCCAGTCGTGCTGCCGAGTCGATGACCTGGCGCTCCCCTTCCCGGGTCAGGCCAAAAGCATTACAGCCCCTGACCGGGTCGCTAACAATCAACCCGGCGACATTCGCCTCGCTCTGGCCATGACGCATCAGGTAATAGCTATTTTTCCATCGCACCATTGGCTTAGACTCCACCCTGATAATGATGTTTCTCAGCTGTTTTCGATCAGATCAAGCGCTTGCGAATATTGACCACCAGTATTTCAGCCACAATCACAACCACAAAAATTGCCAGCAGCGCCATCGATACCCGCTGCCATTCGAACAGGTTCATGGCGTCGTTCAACACCACGCCAATGCCCCCGGCACCGACCAGGCCCAGCACCGCAGACTCGCGCACATTGATATCCCAACGGAACAGTACGATGCTAAAAAACGCCGGCATAACCTGCGGCCAGTAACCTTTTAGCAGCACCGACATCCAGGATGCTCCGGTCGCACGCAACGCCTCGATGGCCCCCATATTGACCTCTTCAATCGCTTCACCGAGTAGCTTGCCGACAAAGCCGACCGAACGAAAAGCGATGGCTAAAACGCCCGAAATCACCCCCGGACCAAAGATGGCAACGAACAGCAATGCCCACACCAAGGAGTTAACGGAACGGGAAGAGACCAGGAAAAATCGTGCGATCCAATGCACCCAGGGAGAGGCTACAACATTGCTGGCATTCATCAGTGCCAGGGGCATCGCCAGAGGCAGGGTCAACAGGGTTCCAATGGTGGCAATATTAAGGGTCTCGATCATCGCCCCCTGTACGGTCATCGGATAATAGGCAAAATCGATTGGCCACATTCGACGGAACAGATCGGCCATTTGTGCGGGTGCATCATAGAAAAATTCAGGAATGACTTCCACGGTTCGCAGAGAAACCAGTAACGCCAGCAAGACACACAGGTAGACCGCGTAGCGTGACAGTTTTTGCGGCAACGTAAAGCGCTGCCAATGGTGATCAATGGCCGTCATCGGAACACCCTCCGAACTACGTTAGAGAGAAATTCACCAAACATGATCAGGGCAATAATGGTAATCAGAATGGCCGCGACAAAATCGTAATCGAAGCGCTGAAAGGCAGAAAACAAGGTGCCCCCCAAGCCACCTGCGCCCACGATACCCACCATGGTTGAGTTGCGCAGATTGGAATCGAGCTGGTACGTCGAGAAACCAATAAATCGGGATAACACCTGCGGCATCACCGAGAAAAGAATGACGCTGACAAAACCCGCTCCGGTAGCGCGAATAGCTTCCACCTGCTTTAACGACACCTCCTCGATCGCTTCGGCAAACAGCTTGGCGATAAAGCCAATGGACGCCACTATTAACGTCAGAATTCCCGCCAGGGCACCAAAGCCAACACTCTTCACAAACAGAATGGCCACGATCACCGGGTGGAACGTTCGGCATAGGGCAATCAACGAACGGACAGGGGCGCTAACCCACAGAGGCATCAAATTCCGCGCCGCAAACAAGCCCAGAAAAAGCGACAAGCCAATGCCGATCACGGTTGAAATAATGGCAATTTCGAGGCTCTCGACCAAACCACCCAGCAAGAGTTCAGAACGCGAAAAATTGGGCGGAAACATGCGTTCCAATAACCGATCGGCAAACCCAAGACCGTTGCTAAAACGTTCCCAACTCACCCCCATGGTATTGAAGGAATACAGCAGATAAGCCGCCAGTAAAACCCAGCCAGCACTGGTTAACCCGTTTCGTTTGAAGGGATTGTCTCGATCGACGGCTCCCGGCGCTATACCAGCCATGACTCGCCCCCGTAGATCAGCTTCAAGTCATCGTCGGTAATGCCATCGGGTTCACCGTCGTACACCACCTGTCCATTGGACATACCGATCATGCGTTTGGCAAACCGGCGCGCCAGGGTAACATCATGAATATTCACCAACGCCGGAATATTCTTCTCCTGGGCAAAACGTTCCAGCAGTTCCATGATCTCCACGGCAGTTTTGGGATCCAGCGACGAGGTCGGCTCATCGGCCAACAAAATCCGTGGATTCTGCATCACCGCACGAGCGATACCGACTCGCTGCCTCTGCCCTCCGGACAAACTGTCGGCGCGCGCGCTGGCGTGTTCGGTGAGCCCCACGGCATCGAGTAACTCAAAAGCGGTATTGATATCCTGCTGCCTGAATTTTCGTCGCCAGGCACTCCAGGCCGACATATAACCGAGACGCCCGGTGAGCACGTTTTCAATAACACTCAGGCGCTCCACCAGATTGTATTCCTGAAATACCATACCCACATGGCGGCGCAGTTTACGCAGCTGCAGACCTTTGGCCGTGCAAAGATCCGCTTGATCAAAAATGATCTCTCCCTCTGTGGGATCAATCAACCGATTGATGCAACGTAACAGGGTACTTTTCCCGGTACCGGAGGGCCCAATGATGGCGATGATTCCCGGTTGATCAATCGTAATATCGATACCCTTGAGTACCGGGTTACCGCTTGTGTACTCTTTTTTGAGCCCACGTATATCAAGAAAGTTTTGGGCCTCTACCGAGGCTTCAGCTGCAGACATATTTACATCCTGAAAATAATAGCGTCAGCCAGCAACGCCGTTTCATTGAACGAACTTGTTATTTTTTTTCGAACTTCAATTTATCCAGCAGGTGATAAGAACACCTGCTGGTTGTCCGGTGCCGGTTATTCCATGCAACCCGCGTAATAGGTCACCGTTGCTGGCCAGTCTGAAAAGACGCCAATAACACCAACCTCCCTCACCAACACATCGAGCATTTCATAGGTATCACCGTCATTGTCGATCACCGCTTTGGTGGTTTGGTAATACCAGCCGCCGCCTTCGTTCAAAGGTCCCGACCGTTCCAGTGTCCAGGTAATAATATCCAGTCCGGCGGCGCGAGCATTACGGGCATAGGCTGAGGGAACAATCTTGCCGTTCTCAACCTTCACCAGCATCCACATCGGTGGAGCAATTATTTTTACGCCCTGCGCGACCAGTTCATCCATGCTCGGTGACCAGGTTTCTGGCCGGCTGTGGTCGAAGCCATCATCGTTGTAACGACCATCCAGATAGACCGCCTGCCGGGCAAAACCTGGCTCCGAGGATAGCCAATACTTCAAGTCGTCATAATTGAATGACTGGGGAAACACCTCAGAGGGATCGATACCCATTTGCTTATATTCATCGATCAGCTGTTGGGCATAATCCTGCTGGCGGTAATTCCCCTGATAGGGCATCTCTACAGCAGGCGCTTTCAGCTCCGGTGTCATCTTGACGCCAAGCTGCTTAAACAGTTCGATGCTCTGTTTGTGACTCATCAAAGTGCCGCTTGTCGCATACAGATCGGTACGATAATTGGCGGTAGCATCCAGATATTCTTCCAGTGTTTTGGCGTCTGAATTGCCTGCATCCATTTTGCCTTGCAAGGATAGAAATTCATCCAGCGTAATATCACTGGTCCGGCATTCGACATTTTCAAAAGGCTTGTCGGCTGTGAAGTCCGGTGGTGTTGAACACTTCGCGGCCAGCTCGGGCACACTGAGAATATTGGTGGTGGTATGCAGGTCACTCTGGGAATGTCGGCAAACCAGCTCTTTATCCTTGGTAAAGGTGACATCGCATTCCAGCACACCGGCACCCATTACCGCCGCCGCGATATAGGATTCACGGGTATGCTCGGGAAACTGTAGCGGCGCCCCACGATGACCAATGGACAAATCACTGGCTTCAAAGCGTTGCTCTTTGCATTGCTGTAATCGCGTCTTTAACGGGCTCGGCTGCATGGCATCAACCAGAAAGAAAGGGCGCGGTCCCAGTTGCACAGTCAATGCTTTACCATCATCGGCGACGGTTGCAGGCGCAATACCCGCGGCCAACAGCATCGCGGAACCGACCTTCAAAATCTGAACGAGTCTATTCATAAAATCTACCTGTAATAGTCATTGAGGAAGGCAGGGCTCAGTCTCTATCAGATCGATCCGTGCAACCGTTGCGCTGCAAATCTGAATCGAATACCTGGCCCTGCGTCTCCAGACTATGGTTCGGATGTTACAAAACGGCAGTTGGTTAGCATCAAGCTAATCACTCGCTCTTTTTGGCCGCTTCGGCAGCCAACTGTTTGGCTCGCTTCTTGGCGGCTTTGGCGGCATCCTTTTCGGCCAGCTTTTTCAAACCGGTTTTGGTGTATGCGGTCCCCGTAGCATGAGCAATATCGCGGATAACTTGCCAGTCCTTCTGGTAGGTGATCGGGTAGAAGCGATCGGTACCATTAAACGTCTCTTGCATGGCGGGAGGAAAACGGAACGAGCTGAAGGCGTGCTTGATCTTTTTCACCAGGTCCGGATGCAGATCGTGTGCATAACCAAAGGATGATGTTGGGAATCGGGGGCTGGTATAGATGATTCGGAAATCATCCTTTTTAATACGTCCCGCTGTAACCATCCGATCAAACACATCCGAGGCCACCGGTGCGGCATCATAGTCGCCGCTCAACACGCCCATGATGGACTGATCGTGTTTTCCGGAATATTTGACGGTGTAATCGGTATCGGGGGTGATACCCTGCTCCGGGAACAGGGCTCGGGGGGCCAGATTACCCGAATTGGAAGAGGCCGAGGTGTGGGCAACGGTCTTGCCTTTGATATCGTCCATGGCCTGAATCGAACTGTCTTTCCTGACGATTACAATCAGGTTATAACCCTGGAACGAATCGGCAAAGCCTTTCACCGCAATCGGCACGTAGCCACCCAGATTGACCGCATAACCGGTTGGACCGGTAGAAAAACCGGCAATGTGCAAACGACCGGAACGAATCGCTTCGACTTCGGCCGCGTTGGAATGCACGGTGTAATAGATCACCTTCTTGCCGGTCACTTCGCTGAGATATTTCTGGAAATCACTAAAGGCATCTTTATAAACCGCCGGATCTTCTACCGGGGTATAGGTGAAGACCAGGGTACTGGGATCACGCCATTGTGAAGGGTCTGTTGGGCTATCGGCTACCAGGTCCTTATTTTCATCGCAAAATTTATCATCCAGCACACCGCGATGACTGCAGTCAGCCGCCTGGACAGCGCCAGCACCCAGCAGCAAGGCGCTGGACAGTAATAATCGGGATAGGAGTTTCTTTGGCATCGTCATTTCCTTGTACGCTTATTATTGTTGTAGTCCATCACAGAACACTGCGACGGGCGCGAATCCTAAGGTGGCCCTTAAGCTCTCCCGACAATAGAGCAAAAGCAGTGCCACAACATTTAAACCCTGATATCACAAGCCGTTATAAACCCTGCCCGTTTTGCCGCCGATAGAAATGGGTCATTTATGCCCCATCTCTACCGCCTAATGGGTCAACTTTGTCTTTCGCTTTCCAGTGACTTGAAATGCAACTTATCTAACTGATGTTTCTTCATTTTTCGATACAGGGTCTTGCGGGACAGATTCAACAACTCAGCGGCTTCGTTCAACTGCCCCTGGGTCGCATTCAATCCCTTCTCCAGAATACGAAGCTCATAACGCTTCATCTGCTGGTCATAGCTGATCGATTCCAAGTCATGCTCGTCAGGCCAGACCGTTGCAACCGTTTCGCGAATGCCCAGCACAAAACGATCAGCGGCGTTCTTTAGCTCACGCACATTGCCCGGCCAGGGGTATTGCAATAGGCGGCTGGCTTCAACCGGGCTGAGCGCGGGCATTGGGCGGGAATAATTGTCACTGGCCTTGCGAGCATAGAAGTGAAACAGCGGCAGCACATCTTCTGGTCGCGCTTGCAACGGCGGAATCGTCAGACTGGCAACATTCAAGCGGTAGTACAGATCCTTGCGGAAACCGCCCTCATCCCCCAGCTTGCCAAGGTCATCTTTACTGGCTGCGATCACCGTCAATGCAACCGGAATAGGAGTGCTGCTGCCGACCCGTTCGATGGTGCGTTCCTGTAAGACTCTCAGTAATTTCACCTGCACCGACAGGGACATGGATTCAATTTCATCCAAAAACAGAGTACCACCGTTGGCCACTTCTATTTTTCCGATATGACGTTTGTTGGCTCCAGTAAAAGCCCCCGCCTCGTGGCCAAAGAGTTCACTTTCAATAAGACTCTCGCTCATACCACCGCAATTGATGGCGACAAAGCGTTTGTCTTTACGTGAGCTAAACTGGTGCAAAGCACGCGCGACAACATCTTTACCACTGCCGGTATCGCCGTAAATAATGGTATCAACGTTTGCCGCCGCAAGTGCCAATACCTGCTGACGAATCTGCTTAATGGCCATCGACTCGCCGATAATAAACCGCTCAATACCCTGTTGCTGATGTAAACTGCTTTTCAAATATCGGTTCTCCAGCACCAGCTGTCGTTGCTCGATGGCCCGCTGCAAGCGACCAAACAACTGATCCGGCTGCAACGGCTTTTCCAGAAAATCGTACGCACCCTGTTTCATCGCCTCGATCGCCATAGGAATATCGCCATGTCCACTCATCAACAATACCGGAATCTCTGTATCGCATTGCTGCAACTTCGATAATAATGCCAGGCCGTCCATTTTCGGCATTTTTACATCACTGAGCACCACCGCCGGGCACTCATCCGATAAATAGCCCAGGGCCCTCTCAGGAGACGAAAAGGCGACTACCTTAAACTCTTCCAACTCCAGCATTTCCACCAGGGCTTCGGTAACCTCCTGGTCATCATCGATAATGACCACTTCTATATCAGGATGCATCCAGCACCTCCTTCGGCAATTTACCGGTCATGGATTGGGTTTCGGATTTCGGTAAATGTTCGGATCCTTCATGGGTTCGATCCGGGGACCGCTGCAACTCAAGCACAAAGCAACTACCGCCCTCGGGCACCTCATACACCCTTATCTTGCCGCCGAAATCCTGCACTATGTTATAACTGATCGACAAACCCAGACCCAGGCCCTGCCCCACCTCTTTACTGGTAAAAAACGGATCAAAGATCTGCTCAATAGTTTCTGGTGGAATACCGACCCCCGTATCCGACACGCGAACCTGAACACGATCAAAACCTTCTTCGATCTCAATTTTCAGTATTTTTTTGGAACATTGTTGCATCGCATCCAGGGCGTTATTAATCAGGTTGACCAACACCTGTTCGAGACGTATCGGCTCCCCCAACACACGAATAGCTGGCGATTTTTTTCCATACACAAGCTGACAATCCAGTTCATTTATTCGGTTTGCCATCAACTCCAGGCTGTCTTCGATGACCTTGTTCAAATCAACCGGCACTCGCTCAGCACTCGCGGCCCGGGCAAAGGCTTTAAGGTGACGAGTGATACCAGCAATTTTTTCCAGCAGCGATTTAATTTTGGCCATATTTTCGCGGGCCTGTTCCGGTTGTTGCTTATCGAGGCGACGGCCCGCGGTATGCAAATGGCTAGCGATGGCCGTCAGGGGTTGGTTGATTTCGTGGGTAATGCCCACGCTAAGCTGCCCCAAAGCCGCCAGCTTTCCGGCTTGAATTAACTCATTCTGGGTTGATTTTAACTGGGCTTCGGCAGCAATACGTTCTTCAACTTCTGCCGCTAATTGCTGGTTGGTAAGCTCAACCGCGATAGCTGTTTGCTGAAAGTGTTTAAGGTCTCTTGCCATCGCTGATATTTCATCATCGCCGGCAATGCGAATCCTGGTATCCAACTGCGCCGAGGCAATGGCTCGCATGTTGTGTTGCAGCTCGAGGATTCGCTGCAGTACATTACGCCGAACATAAAACCATGAAATGGCGGCCGCAATGGCAAGACTGATAAGCGATAACAACAGGATGCTGCGAATACCCGTATTGATCGTACCGATCGCATCATTCAACGACTGGCTTATACGGCCATTGGCTTCATTGGTGTATTGATTGATCTGCGCAGCCAGTTGTTGAATATGCTGCTGGCTGTTGTGCAAAAAGAAGCTTTGTTGATAGCCCAGATCGAGCGCTTCGTTCTTAAGGCGAAACAACGGCCCTTGTCGAGAACCCATGCGTAATAATTCCTCGATCTGTATTGTCATCGTCGGCGTTATCACTGATGCAGGAACCTGAACCAGTTCATGCCTGACTTCGTCACCCAGCTGCTCAAGGCGAATAAAACTATCATCCAGATCGTTAAATGAGGCGTTATTGCGTACGGTTTTTACCATGCCCGAATAGTAATACAGGCGACTGATAATGCCCCATACCGGCTCCGAGCGTTGTGGTTCAGGCAACGATTCCAGAAGCACAATTAATCGCCTGGAAAGGTCAAATGCATTTCTCGATTGTAAATCCAGCGCCCGTCGCAACTGTTCCTGACGCTCCACACTTTGTTCAAGCAACAGCAAGCTGTTATTAATCTGAACGATCAATTCGGTAAAATAACGGTTGTACTCGGGCAGGTTACGCATCAGGCGATCCATCTCATCGATCGCTCGATTCAGCGCTTGCATCAGTTTATCGCGGGCCAGTGCCGAGTCACTGGTCATCAACAGCGGTGCCGTAGCCACAATCAGCCGGCTCCTGTCGTTCAACCGTGCCGCCGCATCCAGACCCGGCACATCCTGTTGTTCGAACGACAGCAAGCGGTCACTCAACCCCAGGTAGGTATTGGTGGCCACCCCGCTGGCTACTACTGTAATCGATGAAATTAGCACGAAGGCCAGAACTAAACGTCCGCCAATACCGAGCCGTCTGTTACCGAGCCTGTCGGAGCTTTTCATGGTTTAGCTTTCATAGTTTTGCTTGTTATTGTTCGAGTTAATTTGCCGTTTTCTGAAAAAAAATGGAGGCACTCCCATTCGAAGGCCTCCATTATTTGCTCTACCTTGCCTCATCATTCGATCATGACTGAGAACAGGGTTCAGGGGCGATAGTCGCTATCACCCCTGTTACTGCGCCTTGGTCCAGCTTTCGAGTAAGACCTCGTAAGCAACCGTTTCACCCTGGGGCTTTTCGTTGCTCAACTTGGCTTTCGGGGAACCAGGCTGGCTCAACCAGTATTCGGCATCGCGCTTGTCATTCATCTTAGGTCCACATTCGCCCTGCACATTGGCACGCTCAAGACGCTTGAGCACCTTATCCTGGGCTGCGGCCAAACCATCCAGCGCTTCCTGTGGGCTCTTCTCACCACTGGCCGCTTCGGCAATAAACTGCCACCACAACTGCGCCAGCTTGGGATAGTCAGGAACATTGGTGCCGGTTGGCGTCCACTGTACCCGCGCCGGACTGCGATAGAACTCAACCAATCCACCCAACTTGGGCGCGGCATCGGTCATCGCCTGGGAGTTGATATCCGACTCACGAATCGGAGTCAGGCCAACCAGGGTTTTCTTCAGGGAAACCGTCTTGGATACCGTAAACTGCGCGTACAACCAGGCTGCTAAACGGTTTTTATCTGGCGTCGAGTTGAGGAAGGTCCAGGCACCCGCATCCTGGTAACCCAGCTTCATACCCTCTTCCCAGTAAGGCCCTTTCGGAGAAGGCGCCATACGCCACTTGGGCGTACCGTCGGCGTTCACCACGGGCAACCCTTCTTTATTCATACTGGCGGTAAAGGCGGTGTACCAGAAGATCTGCTGCGCGATGCTGCCCTGGGCAGGCACTGGTCCCGCTTCGGAGAAGGTCATACCCTGTGCTTCGGGTGGCGCGTATTTACGCATCCAGTCAACATATTTGGTGGTTGCATAAACAGCCGCAGGGCCGTTGGTTGCACCGCCACGCTCGACACTGGAACCAACCGGGCGGCATCCATCCACACGAATGCCCCACTCATCGACAGGCAAGCCATTAGGCAACCCCTTGTCGCCGGCTCCGGCCATGGAGAACCAGGCATCGGTGAAACGCCAACCCAACGACGGGTCTTTTTTGCCGTAATCCATATGACCGTAAACCCGTTCGCCGTCAATCTCTTTGACGTGGACCGAGAAAAATTCGGCGATATCTTCGTAAGCAGACCAGTTCTTGGGCACGCCCAACTCGTAACCGTAGCGATCTTTAAACTGCTTTTTCAGATCGTCACGCGCAAACCAGTCGGCACGAAACCAGTACAGGTTGGCAAACTGCTGATCGGGTAGCTGATAAATTTTACCATCGGGTCCGGTGGTAAAATCCAGGCCGATAAAGTCGGGAAGATCCAGGGTAGGTAAGGTGTAGTCCTTGGCATCACCCTTGATCATATCGGAAATCGGAACCACCTTTCCGTAACGGAAGTGAGTACCAATCAGATCCGAATCATTAATGTAAGCATCGTAAATATTTCGATCCGATTGCATCTGGGTTTGCAGCTTTTCAACCACATCACCCTCTTGAATCAAATCATGATTAACCACAATACCGGTAATTTCGGTAAAGGCTTTGGCCAGCACCTTGGACTCATATTCATGGGTCGCAATGGTTTCGGAGGCCACATTGATGGTCATACCGCGAAAGGGCTTAGCCGCTTCGGTAAACCACTGCATTTCCTTTAATTGCTCGTCCTTGCTCAGGGTCGATTCGGTAAATTCCTTGTCCAGCCATTTGTTGGCCGCATCAGAGTATTGATCTGCCTGCGCCTGCCAACTGGTCGCGGCCAGCGCAATAGCCGCGCTTAGCAGCACAGACCTCTGTACTTTATTATTGTTTTTCATTTTTAACCTCATATTGGTAGCGAGTTTTAACTTTCTACGTGTTACCTCTCCACAGCTTACTGCTCCAGCTTGCTTGTTCGGCATAAGCCGGACATTGGATCCCAACGCGCATCTACCCGTTGACGACCCGTTACCAGCAGGCTACTGCAAAATGCCTGCTTTTATGGTTCTTGCACATTCACAAACATAGATCGAATTGCCTGCGAGGGTTAGCCATAACGCAGCACAATTGCCAACCAGATCGCAGATACCAGCAGTGCCACCCATAGATTGATGTCACTCAACCCCACAAACAGCAAGTGAATATAGGCACTGCTGAGCAGGCCAATAAACAACCGATCACCGCGGGTGGTACTGATGGGTAAAAAACCCTTACGCTCAATGCAGGGTGATTTGATTTCATAGATCGTCATGCAGACGAGAATAGCGGCGATGCTACAAAAGAAGATTGCCGTTGTCTGTGTCCATGCCATCCAGCTCATTGCTTTTCCCCTCTTCCGATCATCACACCCGTCCCAAGGCAAAGCCTTTGGCTACGTGATTACGCACAAACCAGATCACCAGTAACCCGGGAAGAATCGTCAACACACCCGCGGCCGCCAGTACGCCCCAGTCGATACCGGCCGCGCCGATCGTTCGCGTCATTACGGCGGCAATCGGTTTGGCTTCCACCGACGTCAGGGTTCTCGCCAACAGGAGTTCTACCCAGGAAAACATAAAAGCAAAGAAAGCCGTGACACCAATCCCGGAACGGATCATCGGCAGAAAGATACGAACAAAGAAACGCGGAAAGCTGTAGCCATCGATATAGGCTGTTTCGTCAATTTCACGCGGCACTCCCGACATAAAACCTTCCAGAATCCAGACCGCCAAAGGCACATTAAACAGGCAATGCGCCAACGCCACTGCGATCGGGGTATCGAACAGCCCCACCGAAGAGTAGAGCTGGAAAAAGGGCAATAAAAATACCGCTGGCGGCGCCATTCGGTTGGTCAGCAGCCAGAAAAACATATGCTTATCGCCCAGAAACTTGTAGCGACTGAAGGCATAAGCGGCAGGCAGAGCAACCGTCAAGGTGATAATAACGTTGAGACTGACATAGTACATTGAGTTGAAATACCCCATATACCAGCTGGGGTCGGTAAAGATCACCATATAATTATCAAACGTGAAATTCTGCGGCCACAGGGATAACCCCCCCAGAATTTCCTCGTTGGTTTTGAACGACATATTTACCAGCCAATAGATCGGCACCAGAATAAATAGCACGTACAAACTGAGGCCGATTATTTTCTGCTTACTCATATTCATCGATCCGCCTCCTATTCCTTATCCATATGCGTAATGGTGGTAAAAAAGAGCCAGGACACCAGCAGCACGATCAAGAAGTAGATCAAGGAAAATGCCGCAGCGGGGCCCAGGTCGAATTGACCCACGGCCATCTTGGTCAGGGTTTGGCTAAGGAAAGTGGTCGAGTTGCCCGGTCCTCCCCCGGTTAACACGAAGGGTTCGGTGTAGATCATAAAACTGTCCATAAAACGCAGCAGGACACCGATCACCAGTACGTTCTTTAAGCGCGGCAACTGAATATGACGAAAGACCGCCCACTTGGAGGCACGGTCAATTCGAGCCGCCTGATAAAAAGCTTCGGGGATCGCGCGCAAACCCGAATAACAGAGCAGCGCAACCAATGAGGTCCAGTGCCAAACGTCCATCAACAGAACCGTTGCCCAGGCATCTCCGGTGTTGGAGGCGTAGTTATAATCCATACCCAGACTGTTCAACGTCCAGCCAAACAAGCCAATATCGGCACGCCCGAAAATTTGCCAGATGGTGCCCACGACATTCCAGGGAATCAACAGTGGAATGGCCAACAGAATCAGTGACAATGAAGCCATCTTGCCTTTGGTCGGCATCATCAATGCCACTGCAATACCCAGAGGAATTTCGATCAACAGCACCGCAAACGAAAACATAAACTGGCGCAACAGGGAATCGTGCAGACGCGGATCACGCAACACCTCCTGATACCATTCGGCGCCCACGAAGACCGCGTGATTCTGGTCGAAAATATCCTGAACCGAATAGTTAACGACCGTCATCAAGGGAACAATGGCGGAAAATGCCACCAGCAAGAATACCGGCAACACCAGAAACCAGGCCTTGTTATTCTCAACTTTGTTCATGGCTTGGTCTCCTCTTGCTGGCTATCGACCAGGTAATCATCGACGTACAGTTTGAGCCATTGCGCCGGAAAACTGATCCAGGCCTTGCTGCCTTCGACCCAATGATCTTCATCGACCCGGGCTTTCAAGTCCCACATACCCAGACGCAAGGATAAAATCTTGTAGGTACCCAGATCTTCGATATGGGACACATCGCATTCCATCGCCTCACCCGAAGGACCATCCCATACGTGGACAAACTCGGGGCGAATGCCCACCTTGATATTGTCGCTCGGCACCTGCTGCAGGTGCTCATTTAATTCCTGGTTCAACGGCAAGCGAATATCACCGTAACTGACCCCTCCTTCACAGCGTTCGACTTCGATCAGGTTCATTCCCGGACTGCCGATAAAGTAGCCCACAAAGGTATGATTGGGGCGCTCGAACAACTCTCTCGGAGTGCCAAACTGGACAATTTTCCCGTCGTACATCAGGGCAATTTTATCGGCAAAGGTTGAGGCCTCGAGCTGGTCATGGGTGACGTAGACCATGGTGATATTAAACTGCTCATGAATCTGTTTAAGCTTGCGGCGCAGCTTCCATTTCAGGTGTGGGTCAATAACGGTCAGGGGCTCATCAAACAGGATGGCCGAAACATCATCTCGCACCAGACCCCGCCCCATGGAAACCTTTTGTTTCTCATCAGCAGTCAGGTTTTTCGCTCGCCGGCGCAAGACCGAATGCAGCTCCAGAATATCCGCCACTTCGTTGACCTTGGCCATCACCTTGGCTTCCGGTACGTTCATATTTCTCAGCGGGAAAGCCAGGTTGTCGAACACCGTCATGGAGTCATACACCACTGGAAACTGAAACACCTGGGCGATGTTGCGGTCTTCGGGAGGGATATCATTAACTTTCACATTGTCAAACAGGACGTCGCCATTGGACGGTGATAACAATCCGGAGATGATATTAAGCAATGTGCTTTTACCGCACCCGGAAGGCCCCAGTAATGCGTAGGCACCGCCCTGCTCCCAGACATGGTCCATTTCACGAATGGCATAGGCATCCGGCCCCTGAGGATTTTTGGTATAGCTGTGTGCCAGCGCTTTCAGATGTATCTCGGCCATGCCTAGTTACTCTTTATAGAATGGGGAGCGATAGAATGAGAGGCGGTCTGAATCAGGGATCCATCCAATCCGAAGGCAAACAAGCGATGGGTGGGTAGATACACCTTAACCGGTGTGTCGGTACGGTATTCATGCACCCCCGACAGATGCAGCACCAGATTAAAGTGATCATTCCTTACATGCATAAAGGTTTCACTACCACTGATCTCGGCCAGCTCCACCTGCATCGACAGTTCAAGATCGTCATCGTTTCTCGGTACCAGACCAATATGACTGGGGCGCACCCCAAAATGATATTCGCCAGCATCGAGCCCACGCAGATCCTGATTCAACGGAAAATGTACCGCGTCATCAAAGGTTACTTCGGTTTCACTCACTCGGCCGGGAATCAAATTAATCGGTGGCTCACTGAACAATTCGGCCGCGTGAACATTGATCGGATTACGATAGATTTCCGCCGCGGGGCCGCTTTGGATCATGCGACCTTCGTGCAGCAATGTCGTGGTACCACCGAGCGCCAAGGCTTCGTTGGGTTCGGTGGTGGCGTAGATGGCGATCGCGTTTCGGGCCTTAAACAACTCTCGAAGTTCTTGTCGAAGATCTTCACGCAACTTGTAATCGAGGTTAACCAGGGGCTCGTCGAACAGAATCAGGCTGGCATCCTTGACCAGCGCCCGGGCCATGGCCGTACGCTGCTGCTGACCACCGGACAACTCCAGTGGATAGCGGGACAGGTAACTTTCAATATGCAGCATGGCTGCGGTTTCCTCGACCCGGCGATCTATTTCGGATTGTGCCATCCTGGCGATACGCAGCGGCGAGGCGATATTTTCGCGCACCGTCATATTGGGGTAATTGATAAACTGCTGATAGACCATGGAAATATTACGCTGCTGTACCGGGAGCCCGGTGACATCTGCGCCATCCATGATAATGCGTCCGGCGCTGGGCTTATCCAGTCCGGCCATCAGACGCATCAACGATGTTTTTCCGGCCAATGTACGCCCCAGCAATACATTGAACGACCCGGGTTCGAAACTGATATTGACGTTATCGATGTGGGTTTCGCCATCCACAACACGGCTAAGATTTTCCAGAGTCAGCGACATAGCGCCTGCGTTCCTTTTTATTTTTCTTATGATTCTGTACGCGTCAACGATCTGATAAGGCACCGCAGTAACACTGACGCTTTCTGTTTTTCTTGACTGTTTTTATGCTTGGTAATGTCTTTTCCTGATGTTCATTAAGCGAACTTGATGCCAACTCTGACACCGCTCTCTCAATCACATTTTTTTGTTCTTCAGGTTGTTGTTTTTCAATAACTATTTATTCCAAATGAATAAAATACGCATAACCTCTTTCCGGATCATCTCGTGAAAAACTGTTCAAGCCTGATGAAAAATGAACACTTTTCCTGAACAGTTGAACAGCTCTGCAACCAACCCTGTGCTCAATCGCCATGACAAACATGGCCCTTCAATCACTTAGCGAATTAACAGGTTTGCAAGCGGCGCACCGCCTGCTGCCAGCCGGAATAATGCCGGTCACGATGCTGTTCACTCATATCCGGTTCGAATGCCCGCTCGCACTGCCACAGGCTCTCCAGCGCCTCCAGCGAGGCAAACACCCCGGCCTGCAAACCCGCCAGATAAGCGGCCCCCAAAGCGGTGGTTTCGATTATTTGCGGCCGGTCTACCGAAGCTTCCAGAATATCGGCCAGAAACTGCATCACCCAGCTATTGGCCGCCATACCGCCATCGACTCGCAAGGTACTGGGCCGGACCCCATCCTGCTCCATGGCCCTTTGCAGATCCTTGGTTTGATAACAAACCGCCTGCAGACCCGCCGTCACCACCTCCTTGATGCCGGTGTCGCGGGTAAGACCAAAAATCGCCCCGCGCGCGCTGGGATCCCAGTAGGGTGCGCCCAAACCGGTGAAGGCAGGCACCAGGTACACGCCATGATCCTGGGGTGTTTGCAGGGCCAGGGATTCGCTTTCCCCGGCCGCGTCAATCAGCCGCAAACCGTCCCGCAACCAATGAATGGTCGCTCCAGCAACGAAGATACTGCCTTCCAGCGCATAGGTGGGCTTACCTTTCAGGCGATACGCCACCGTCGTCAGCAGTCGATGGTTTGATTCCAGCGCCTGGTCACCGGTGTTGAGCATCAGGAAGCAACCGGTGCCGTAAGTACTTTTGGCCATGCCCGGATGAAAGCAGGCCTGGCCCACCATCGCCGCCTGCTGATCGCCCGCCACCCCCAGAATCGGAATCGGTGCCCCCAACAGCTCCGGGTCGAGCTGACCAAAGTCATCGGCAGAGTCCATCACTTCGGGTAACAATGAGGAGGGGATATCGAAGAGCTTCAGCAGCTCTTCATCCCAACGCTGGGTATGGATATTGAACATCAACGTGCGCGAGGCATTGCTGGCATCGGTTTTATGCACCCGACCACCGGTCAATTTCCAGATCAGGAAGCTGTCGACGGTGCCAAAGGCCAGCTTGCCCTGCCGGGCCTTGTCACGGGCACCCGGCACCTGATCCAGTATCCAGCAAATTTTGGACGCCGAAAAGTAAGGGTCGATCAGCAAACCGGTCTTCGACCTGACAAGGGGTTCCAGACCTTGTTGCTTCAGTTGTTCACAATAGTCAGCGGTGCGACGATCCTGCCATACAATGGCGCGATACAGTGGCTCTCCCGTATCGCGGTCCCAAACCAATGTGGTCTCCCGCTGATTGGTGATGCCAATCGCAGACAATTGCTCTGGATCCAGCCTGGCCTCTTGCAGTAGATTTTGACAGCTCGACAACACGCTGCGCCACAGATCTTCCGGCTCATGCTCCACCCAGCCATCTTGCGGGTAATGCTGGGGAAACTCTTGCTGACTTATCCCCTGCACCCTGCCGCGCTCACAAAACAGGACGGCTCGGGAGCTGGTGGTGCCCTGGTCGATAGAAAGAATGTAGGTTGTCATAGGTGAGCCTCACTAGTCTCCGTGCCGATCTGGAAACAGAGCAGACCTGCCTGGCCCGTCGTGACGGATTCCGGCCGCCCGATGCAGCAGGCCAGGTTCCTATATTTCCATTTATGTTCGTTTTTATTCGCTTTATCGCGATAGCAATATAGAACAGTCTGACCGAATCCTACAAGTCCCTCTTTCAATCTCAATAGTCATCCGGTTATTGATCACCAACTCTATGCGCCGGCGCTTTCAGTGCTCTATGTAGAGCAGCTCGCTACAAACAATTAACCTTTACATTCATAGAGTTAGCTAAACAAACCCACTTACAATCCGGACTCAATATGAAGTTGGCATGATTTCGATTAATTTTTGTTCGATTATGTCTGTATTTGTTCGTTATTGCGCACTATAGTAGTCATTGGTCCACGAGTCCTCTTTCACTCTTTTACCTAGCGGAGAACATGGCAATGAACACAGAGCGTCCCACTTTTGACCTGTTGGTTGTCGGCGGAGGCATCAACGGTGTCGGTAGCGCACTGGACGCTGCAGGTCGCGGCCTCAAGGTGATGCTCTGCGAAATGAATGACCTGGGCTCGGCTACCTCCTCCAACAGCAGCAAGCTGATTCACGGCGGCTTGCGCTACCTGGAACATTATGAATTTCGCCTGGTGCGCGAATCCCTGGCCGAGCGCGAAGTGATGATCAAGAAGGCGCCTCACATTGTGCGCCCGCTTCGCTTCAGACTGCCTCACCAGCCCCATCTGCGCCCGGCCTGGATGATTCGGGCCGGACTGTTTCTGTACGACCACCTCAGCACCCGCACCACATTGGCCGGCTCGCACAACATCCAATTTTCAGCCGACAGTCCACTCAAGGCCGGTATCAAAAAAGGCTTCGAATACTCCGACGGCTGGGTCGATGATGCACGTCTGGTGGTGCTCAATGCTGTGGCAGCCAGGGAGAAAGGAGCCGATATTCGCACCCGCACCCGCTGCATCAAGGCCGTACGCGAGCAGAATATGTGGCAAGTGACCCTGGAGCACCAGATCACCGGAGACACCGAAGTGGTTTACGCCCGCGCATTGATCAACGCCTCGGGCCCCTGGGTATCAAAATTGTTCGACAGCGCCCTGGCTTCTCCCGCCCCTCAGAACGTTCGCCTGGTCAAAGGCAGCCATATTGTGGTGCCGCGCCTGCACGATGAAGCCGAAGCCTATATTTTGCAGAACGAAGATGATCGCATCGTGTTTGTAATTCCTTTCGAGGACGACTTTTCCCTGATCGGCACCACCGATGTCGATTATCAGGGCGACCCGTCCCAGGTCGCCATCTCCGAGGAAGAAACCGATTACCTGATCGAGATTGCCAATAGCTACTTCAAACAGCAGATTAACAGCAGGGATATTGTCACTACCTACTCTGGTGTCCGTCCGCTGCTCGATGACGAATCCGACTCGGCCCAGGCCGTGACCCGCGACTACACCCTCGAGCTGGACGACGGCAACGGACGCGCACCCCTGCTGTCCATCTTTGGCGGCAAAATCACCACCTACCGCAAGCTGGCCGAAGCCGCGATTGACCGTATCAGCCAATATTTCCCGCAAGCGACGGGTACCTGGACCGAAACCGCGCCTTTGCCCGGCGGCGAGTTTACCGACAAGGAAAGCCTCAAGGTGAGTCTTGGTCGCGTTTATCCCTGGCTCCCCGAGGCTCTGACAACACGCCTTGTCCGCAGCTACGGCACCCTCAGCCATCAAATTCTCGATGGCGCAAAATCACTGGAGGACCTGGGTCAGCACTATGGTGCCGGCCTCTATCAGCGCGAGGTGGATTACCTGATCACCCGGGAATGGACCCACACCCTGGAAGATTTGATCTGGCGCCGCACCAAGCTCGGCTTGCGTTTGAGCGCCGAGCAATGCCATGATCTGGAAAACTACCTGACAGGCAATCGGACGCCTCAACAGAGGGCCAACGACAGCCATCACTAATTTTCCCCACCAGGAACGCTTGTGTGCACACTTTCGAACCCTATCAAGCGCGTCGCACCGAATTATTAACACGGATTGAGCACAGCGGCTGGCGGCTCAAGGTTTACGGTGTAACAACCCAGACATCCGGCATCGACGAGGCCCTTATCCAGGCAGGTATCGATCTCATCCTGCCGGCGATGCCCCAACCATCGATCAACCAACAACGCTATGGCGTCGGCTTCCTGATTATTCACCAGGGCAGCCAACGCCACTGGTTTCTGGCCGACTGGTGGGAAAGCAATGATATTCTGCACCACTTGCTGTTTTCTTCTCCGCTCGACGCCCCTCTGGCAATTAGCCCTGAAACCGACACCTCCCTGATCGCCTGCGTGCATGAGCTCAAGATCATTAATTTTGAAAGCCAAGCCTGGATTGACAGCATCCTCAGTCCCTCCCAAAAGCCTGACTTCGATGCCTATCTGCAAAGAGCCTTGCCTGCCACCCTGTAAAGCGCTTCGCAAACAGCTGCTCCTGGCGGCATCTGCATTTACCTCCTATTTTCTCGCTTCGCGTTTTCTTTGCCCCACCGGCACTTAAGGCACCTCTGATTAATTCGGATAGATCTCTGCGGATCCTAAAATGGTTTTTATCAAGGCGAAGCTCGCCGTTCATGTCGAGACCTGAACA
>NZ_JAKSDZ010000054.1 GCF_023509475.1 Aestuariirhabdus haliotis
TGGTTTTTATCAAGGCGAAGCTCACCGTTCATGTCGAGACCTGGACAAGGGCTTCAACACCGAGAAAAACCATTTTTAGGACCGCCCTACGGGGCCTTCGGGCGAATCCAGCCTCTTTGTTACGCATTTTTGAAAGGTCTCGACCTTACTGCAAAGGCGCGTCGCGATTCTGAATTCGCCTGAAAGCCAGAGTTCATCTGAATTAATCAGAGGTGCCCTTAGCCAGTTATCTGTTCAGTTAGCAGCATAGGGATTTCAATGAATTACCTCAGTGACTTTCTCACACTAAAAGACTGTTTATCGATTGTAAGATGACAGCACGATAAATATTAGTTCTGGGAACCGATCAGTTCGACAAAAGCTCTTCGATGCGTAACTCAAGTCCTTTGGCATCAATCACATCAATTTTTCCACGCCCCAGCGCCAACCACCCTCTGGACTCAAACTCTTTAAGATGGCGACTGACCACTTCGCGAGCCGTACCCAGCTCCTCAGCAAGTTCCTGGTGGGTTGCAAACAAGGTCGAATCTGAACACCTGATCAAATAGCGCGCCAGGCGAACATCGATACGATCAAAGGCTATCTGCTGCACCAAAGCAATCAAACGAGATAAACGCTCACTATATGTAGTAAACACAAAATCTCGTAAAGCTTCCGACTGCGCTATCGCACGCTCGAAGGTTTTCGCAGGAATAGCAATGGCTTTGATCGACGTTTCACTGACACCTTCGGCAGGGTAAGGCGACTTGGCAAAGAGACAGGAAGTAGTTAGCACGCAGGAGCCGCCTCTACCAATATGATAAAGGACAATTTCCCGCCCCTGCTCGGAACGGGCAAACACCTTCACAGAGCCCTGGATCAGGACCAGATAGTTTTCACAAGTATCCCCCTGGCGAAACAGGGTTGTGTGAGCAGGCATTTCAACGACAGCAGCCTCGTTAAGTACACTTGCGGCCACCGCGTCTTCCAACAGGGGAGCCAACGCAGGAATCGCCGCTACCAAACGAGGCTCAAATGCCATCATCGCTTAACCCTGCAAATGTTTAATCAGAGCGGTAATACTTTTCGCCAATTCGGCTGCAGCTTTATCATCCCGACGAATTTCCAACCAGAGTTTTCCACTGACAGGATGGGTCACTTCACAGCGATTCTTACTGCGATCGCAGCGAGCTTCGATGTAGGGATTCACACCAAATACGCTTAGTTTGTTGTTGCTGTACTGATAACCACCGTCACCGGCACGACGCAACGTAACCAGCAACTCTCCACGCTGAGGTACGGAAAGCTGATAGAGATGATCATCGGTCTTATCCAGATTGAGCACTTGGCTATCACGCAAGACAAAGTTCCTCAACAAACCGTTGGCGTGCAGCAACAACGCTTCTTGCTCTGAATCGGTCAGATACAGTTCTTTAAGTTGCTCAATCCAGGCATTTCTATCGGATGTTGAGACATCAATGACTGAGGCTTTATCGGGTTGCGGTTCGGTGAGAGGTTTTATCTCAGCCTCTTCAATCAGCGTTAACAGCTCCAGGGAATCGCGATAATACTCACCATCCTTGCTGGTCTGCTGCAGATATTTTTCCAACGTCTCTTTTGCCAACTGCAGCTTGCCATTGTGATGCAGCACTTCACCGTAGACGAAGTAAAACTCTGGTGGAGGCGTTAATTGCAAGGCTACCGCCCGCTGCAAATAGCGCTCTGCCTCACGAAAGTTCCCCAGCCTGACATGTCGCTGTGCGGCCAACAGATAACGGTCCATCTCCATTTCCGGGGATAAGGCTTGTACCGGCATTACCGGCATCATGCTGAATAGCACGAGCAATAAGGTCCGTTTAATCATCCGCAGCTCCTTCGTCTTGACCATACGACTGTATCAGTGACCGGTTGGTAGCACGATTCAATAGTACTCACTGTTGTATCAATCTGTCTGGCATCGGTTCTCATCATTATATCGGCAATGATCAATGCATCGCCAAATCTCGCTGATTATTATGATCAGGTGTCTTTAATTCCTGACTATAAGACCATTATAGCCCGGGAGATGAACCTTTCTCTCGTTCTTGCTCCGGTGTCACCCGTAGCACCTCGGCAACGGTGGTTAATCCCTGAGCCACCTTTTGTGCGCCACTGAGTCGCAGGCTCTTCATGCCTTCCCTGAACGCTTGTCGGCGTAAGGCCACCAAATCACAGCGCTCATCCACTAAATCTTTCAAATTATCCACTAGCGGCATAATTTCATAGACACCCGCTCGACCACGATAACCGGTATGGCGGCATTCATCGCACCCGACAGGCTCAAAAACCTCTTTCGGCGCCGCCAGTTTCCAGGGCCGAGTCAGACTTTTCCAGACAGATTCATCAACTTCGCCGGCTTCCTTGCACAGAGGACACAGCGTTCGCACCAGTCGCTGCGCCATCACTCCGTTAATCGTAGATTTGACCATATAGGGCGGTATACCCAGCTCCAGCAAACGACTGACCGCCGAGGGGGCGTCGTTTGTGTGCAGAGTGGAGATCACCAGGTGTCCGGTCAAAGCCGCCTGCATGGCCATCTCGGCGGTTTCCAGATCACGAATCTCACCGATCATGATGATATCCGGGTCTTGTCGCATCAGCGCCCGTACGCCACTGGCAAAGTCGAGCCCGATCGAGTGATGCACCTGCATCTGGTTGAACGCCGGCTCCACCATTTCTATCGGGTCTTCAATCGAACAGACGTTCACCTCGGGGGTCGCCAGTGCCTTCAGTGAAGAATACAGTGTTGTGGTTTTGCCCGAACCGGTGGGTCCGGTGACCAGCACAATACCATTGGGCTGATTGATCATGCCTTGCCAGCGGGCGTTATCATCACGCCCCAGGCCCAATTCAGAAAAGCTCTTAAGCAGCACATCCGGGTCGAAAACCCGCATTACCATTTTTTCACCAAACGCGGTCGGCAGGGTCGACAGCCGCAATTCGACTTCATTGCCCTCGAGGCTTTTGGTTTTCAGGCGCCCATCCTGGGGTTTGCGTTTTTCCGCCACATTCATGCGGCCAAGAATTTTAATGCGGCTGGTCACTGCCGCATTCACTCGAGCAGGGAACTCATAAACATTATGCAATACACCATCGATCCGGAAACGTACCTTACCCTGATCGCGCCGGGGCTCAATATGGATATCACTGGCCCGCTGCTCAAAGGCATACTGCAGTAACCAGTCAACGATATTCACAATATGCTGATCGTTGGCATCCGGTGCTTGTATGTTGCCAAGCTCGAGCAACTGCTCAAAATTGCCCAGCGTACGACCATGGCCACCGTCCTCACCTACTGCATGACTGACCGAATTGGACAGTTTAAAAAACTCGGCTGAATAACGTCGAATATCTGAGGGGTTGGCAACCACCCGCTTGATATCCCGGCGCAACACATGGCGTAAGTTCTCTTCCCAGGCGCGGACAAAGGGCTGGGCACTGGCGATGGTGACGGTTTCATCATCCATTTCCAGAGCCAGAATCTGATGCCGCTCGGCAAACGCCTGGGACATCAACGGCATCACTTTTTGCACTTCCACTTTAAGCGGATCTATATGATAGAGCGTCTGTCCCGACCAGTCGGCTAGCCACTGGCTCAGGTACTCCAGATCCATCAGGCGATTACTGCCATCGTGGCGCTGGAAATTGTGGCCGGCAATATATTCCAGCGGGTGCAAGCTGGTCTGATTAGCGGCCCGGGGCCGGGCCAGTACCTCATCGGCCTGATCAGGCGTCAGCAGGTTTTTCTGCAACAACTGCCGCACCACAGATTGCAGGTCGAGGGATTGCTCAGCAACCGGAAGGTTCATACCGATAGCCCCATCAAGCGATAGCCCCGTTGTGCTTTACTGATATCGCTCGGGGTCAGGGAAATCGTTTGGACCAGTAGATCAGCGACCTCTTGCAATGCCTCTTCCTTACCTCCCTTAAGCTCCAACTCCAGCTCGCAAATAGGAAGCTGTTGTCCCGCCGCCATCACCTGCCCTTGATCCAGAGCCACTTCAATCGTGCCATGGACATCCCCGGTCCATTCCAGCAGCCAGCATTCACGCTCAAAATCGGTGTTAAAACAGGGCAATAGATTGGCCTTGATGCGTTCATCGAGAGGCCAATGTTGCTCATCGAGCAGCTCCAGGTCGAGCTGTTCGCTTTCCAGTGGCCACTCCCATTCTTGCCTTCGGCTGAGCCCGGCGCTACGTTCGCCGCTGGTTTTCAGGGTCTGAATATAGCCGGACTCGTGATGTCGTACTCGCAATGCAACCCGATTGGCGCGCAAATCAAACTGGGGAGTATCGTAATAGCAGTTCAACAGCCGTTGCCGGCCCTGATAGCAGGCCGCATCACCAGAGAACAGAGTGTGGGTACGCACGAGCTCACATTGATCCGGCGGCAATAACAACTTCAGTTCCGTTTCCAACGCCATGCTTTTGTTTTCCTTGAAAATCCAGCCTAAAACCACCTGGGTAAGGGTACTTGCGCTATCTTTGGGATACCAGTAAAAAAGCCGCAAAACCACAACTGGCGTTCTGCAAATGACAGCCTATGTCGCTGTCTCGCTATATTTGCACTGGCCACCCATTGATCAGATTCGTATACTTGCGCCCACTTTGCACAGGGACCTTTACTATGGCTGCTAATTCACCCTTTTCCAGAATGTTTGGACGCTCTCCGATCGGACCGATCCAGGAGCACATCAGCAAGGCACACGAATGCGCCGAACAGCTATTACCCTTCATCGATGCTGCCATGGCGGGGAATTGGGATGAAGCCAAGCGAATGCAGGGCATTATCTCCGCTTACGAAGAGGAAGCGGACCGACTGAAGAAAAACGTTCGCCTGTCTCTGCCCAAGAGCCTGTTCCTGCCAGTACCCCGCAATGACCTGCTAGATATCGTTACCGTGCAAGACAAAGTGGCCAACCGCGCCAAGGATATCGCCGGCCTGATGCTGGGTCGTCAAATGATGATTCCCGCTCCGTTGCAAGGCGCCTTCCGCCGTTACCTGGAGCGCTCCATCGAAACCTCTGCACAGGCGGTAAAAGCCATTCACGAACTGGACGAACTGTTGGAGACCGGCTTTCGCGGCCGTGAAGTCAATGTCGTCGAAAGCATGATCGATGAACTCGACAAGATTGAAGGCGATACCGACGACCTCCAGGTCGCCATTCGTCGCGCGCTGTTTAAGATGGAGCAGGAGCTACCGCCGGTAGATGTTATGTTCCTGTACCGCATCATTGACTGGGTGGGTGATCTTGCCGATCGCGCCTCTCGTGTTGGATCACGCCTGCAGCTCCTGCTGGCTCGTTAACGAATTCGAGTAACAGACTATGACTATTATTGCTGAACACGCCACTCTTCTGTTGGCGATGGCCTGCGTTTTTGGCTTTTTTATGGCTTGGGGTGTGGGTGCCAACGATGTCGCCAATGCCATGGGGACTTCCGTCGGCTCCAAAGCTCTGACCGTTAAACAAGCGATCGTAATCGCCATCATTTTCGAGTTCGCCGGCGCCTTTCTGGCCGGTGGTGAAGTGACCGCAACCATACGCAAAGGCATCATAGACCCCTCGTTACTGACGGACACGCCTGAGCTGCTGGTCTACGGTATGCTCGCCTCACTGCTTTCGGCGGGTATCTGGTTGCTGGTCGCCACTCACTTCGGCTGGCCTGTCTCAACCACCCACTCTATCGTGGGCGCCATCGTGGGCTTTGCCGCGGTTGGTATCTCTATGGAAGCGGTCGCCTGGGGCAAGGTCGGTACCATCGCCGCCAGCTGGATTGTGTCCCCCATGCTGGCTGGCACCATCGGCTATTTCGTCTTTATGAGTGTGCAGAAGCTGGTGCTTAACACCAAGAACCCTTTCGACGCCGCTCAGCGTTACGTGCCCATGTATATTTTCCTGGTGGCCTTCCTGATCAGTATGGTGACTCTGGTCAAGGGGCTTAAGCACATTGCGGCCTTCAAAGCACTGCAACTGAGCTTCCTGCAGGACATGATGATCTCGGCCGGGGTAGCTGCCGTAGCAACCCTGATTGGCATCTCCATGCTGCGCAAGATCAAACTCGATCCCAGCGAAAATGTTGATTTCAACTTCACCAGTGTGGAGAAGCTGTTTGGCGTACTGATGATGTTCACGGCTTGCGCTATGGCTTTTGCCCACGGTTCCAACGATGTCGCCAATGCCGTTGGCCCATTGGCGGCGGTATCCAGTGTGGTCGCCTCCGGCGGCGTGATCGGCGCCAAGAGCGCCATGCCGAGCTGGGTACTACTGCTCGGCGGTGGCGGTATCGTGGCCGGTTTGGTTATGTACGGCCATAAGGTCATCGCCACCGTGGGTACCAACATCACCGAACTCACTCCAAGCCGTGGTTTTGCCGCAACGCTGGCAGCTGCCGCGACCGTCGTACTGGCTTCCGGTACCGGCTTGCCGATCTCCACCACCCACACCTTGGTGGGTGCTGTGTTAGGTGTTGGTATTGCACGAGGCATCGGCGCCCTTAACTTGCGCGTCATCGGTACCATCTTTATGTCCTGGGTGGTGACCTTACCGGCAGGTGCCGGTCTGGCTATTCTGTTCTTCTTCACCTTCAAGGGTATGTTCTCCTGATACCCTGGCCAGCGCAGCATGACTGCGCTGGCCAGCCCATTTCCAAGACAGTTAAAACACTTGATCTGATCACTTCGCTGGTCTGGGCAAGCTTGCTTATGGCACACTGAATCGAACCAGCCGCTTCCTGGCGATCGAGCTTACAGGTGCCCAGAATGCCCACCGTTAAATCCCCTTCCCTGATCTCCTTGCTGTCTCGAGTGATCGAGCTGCCGTCTATCAGCTGCACCAATCCTCAAATCGATCAAAGCAACCGTGCGGTGATTGATCAGCTCGCCCAGTGGCTGGAACCCCTCGGCTTCATCATCGAGATCCAACCGCTTCCCGATCAACCGCATAAGGCGAATCTGATTGCGACCCTCGGCAGTGGACCCGGAGGGCTCGTGCTGGCAGGCCATACCGACACAGTACCCTGCGATGAATCTCTCTGGAACAGTGATCCGTTTCGCCTCAACGAACGCGACCAGCGCTTATACGGTCTCGGCGTATGCGATATGAAGGGCTTCTTTCCATTGATCATCGAGGCCCTGCGCGAAATACCTCTTGATAAGCTCAAACAGCCACTGATCATTCTGGCGACAGCCGATGAAGAATCTTCCATGGCCGGCGCAAGAGCCCTGGCCGATGCCGGCAAACCCGAAGCCCGCTTTGCCCTGATCGGTGAACCCACCGGCATGCGGCCGGTGCATATGCACAAGGGCATTATGATGGAGCGCATTCATATACAGGGGCAGGCCGGTCATTCCAGCGATCCCTCGCTGGGCCGAAACGCAGCCGAAAGTATGCAGCGAGTGATGGCAGAACTGCTGCAATTTCGCAGTGAGATGCAACAGCAATACCGCAACGAGCTGTTCAAGGTACCGGTGCCCACGCTGAATTTGGGCTGCCTGCACGGTGGCGATAATCCCAACCGTATCTGCGGCCAGTGCTCGCTGGAATATGACCTTCGGCCTCTGCCTGGCATGAAGCCTGATGAGCTGCGCGAGATGATCCGCCAGCGCCTGCAACCGATTGCCCTCGCCGACCAGGTGGAGATTCGGGTTGAGCCCATATTCGACAGCATCTCACCTTTCGCCACCGATGCCTCATCCGAACTGGTCACCGCTTGCGAACAGCTGACCGGATACTCGGCGGAAACCGTGGCCTTTGCCACCGAAGCGCCGTTTTTCTCCGCCATGGGCATGGACACTCTGGTGTTGGGCCCCGGCGACATTGATCAGGCGCACCAGCCCGACGAATTTCTCGCCCTGGAGCGGATTCCTCCCATGCTGGAACTACTGCGTTCTCTGATCCGCCGCTTCTGTCTGCAAGCGGGACAGGTATAATGCTTGGCAATAACAACTCAATAATGCGAGCAGGAACGTCAGCGTGAAGATTTCCAGCGCCGAATACGTCAATTTTTTCCGCCACTCATCGCCCTACATCAACACCCACAGGGGCAGCACATTCGTCATCCAGTTGGGGGGCGCGACCCTGGCCGATGAGGGCTTCGATAACATCATCCATGATATTGCCCTGCTGAACAGCCTGGGGGTGCGACTGGTGCTGGTGTTTGGCGCTCGCCCCCAGATTGAACAACGAGTCAATGAGCGGGGCATCCACTGTGAGTTTCACGATGACCTGCGACTGACCAGTAAGGAGGTGCTGGATTCCGTGAAGGATGCCGTCGGTAGCCTGCGCATTCGCATTGAGGCGCTGCTGTCGATGGGGCTCGCCAACTCCCCCATGCACGGCGCCCGCATTCGTGTGGTATCGGGTAATTTCGTCACCGCCAAACCGCTTGGCGTAGTCGATGGTATCGATTTCCAGCAAACCGGAGAAGTACGCCGCGTCGACCACGAAGCCATCTCCCAGCTGCTGGATGATGGCTACGTGGTTCTGCTCTCCTGCCTCGGTTCTTCGCCGACCGGTGAAGTCTTTAACCTGCCTGTCGAGCAGGTGGCTACAGCAACAGCAGCCGCATTGAAAGCCGAGAAATTGATTCTCTATGGCTCAAGCGATGGTATTTGCAATACCAGCAACGAGCTGCAACGCCAGATGCGAATTCACCAGGCCCGCACCTTACTCCATGATATCGAGGGCGAACCGCGCCGGCTATTACGCGCCGCGCTGGATGCCTGCGCCAGCGGTGTGAGTCGTAGTCATATTATCGGTCATGGTACCGATGGCGCCCTGTTGCAAGAACTCTTTACCCGCGACGGCGCAGGCACCCTGGTGGCCAAAGAGGGTTACGAGGAGATTCGCCAGGCCAACATCGAAGACGTGGTCGGCATACTGGAATTGATTCAACCATTGGAAGAACAAGGGGTTCTGGTTCGTCGTTCACGCAAACAGCTCGAACGGGAAATCGACCTGTTCACCGTGGTGGAGCGGGACGGCATGATCATTGGCTGTGCCTCGCTACACCCCTTTACCGATGCCCGCCGCGCCGAACTTGCCTGCGTTGCGATCCATCCCGATTATCGTAAGAGTAATCGCGGTGACCTGTTGCTGGAAAATGCCGAAGAGTTCGCCCGAGGCAAGGGCATCGAGCACCTGTTTGTGCTCACCACCCGCACCGCCCACTGGTTTATCGAACGAGGCTTCCGCGAGATCCACGTAGAACAATTACCCGAGGCAAAAAAAGAACTCTATAACCTGCAACGCAACTCGAAGGTGTTTGAGAAACAGCTGTGAGTTCTCGGCCTCGAACATAAGACTCAGTGCAACTTGTTCGATGCACTGGTAGTTTATGCTGGGCTAATTACGAACAGCTGAGCGAAACTCATAAAAGCGCTCAGGCAACAGAAGATCCAGCTGTCTGGAATAAAGCATTCGTAAACGCTGTTGTAGCTGGCGACGCCCTTCTCCGGGATACAACGCCGCCAGACTTTTCCAGCTCTGTTGTTGCAACACCTTACCGAATAGCAGCTGTTCTTCACGGGCTTCCATCGGAACCAGCCGGGACCGTTCGAGCCAGCCTTCAAGTGCCTGGCGCAAGGGTACGGAGCAGGTTTCGTACAACCGGTTCCCCTCGGCAAAACTGATCAAATCCAGCCAATAATGATCCAGCTCATCCGCTGCAGTCACTTCCGTATCAGTACTGGAGAGTAATAACGACACCAGATCCGCATCGAGCTCGCCATAATGTTCACCCAACTGCTGTGGAAATTCCCGGGCAAAGCGGCGTCGGGACTGCTCGATCAATTGCTGACCGGCATCGCTTAATCCCTTACCCACCATCACCGAATAGGTCCCGCTGCTGGCGTCACGGCTGATACCCAGCCTTAGCGGCTTCAAGCCGGCCCGCAACCAGAACGGCAACAACTGCGCCGTGACGCCAAAACTCGAGCCCAGATAATCACACCCAAGAGCCCGAGCGTGGCTCTCTAACTCCGCCAATAATCGGCTACCATGGCCTTGCCCCTGACACTGAGGGTGAACCGCAATACGCACCACCCGCGCACAATGCCGTAGCGGTGCTTGCAACAGACCACCATGGGCTGCCAGGGACTGAGGCAACAGATGTCCGCGTGGCCGGCGGCGCCCCAACCAGATATCACGTGACAAAGGCTCATCAAAACCACCTTCTAACGCCAATAACGCGGCGCCAAGAATCTCCGCGCCCTGTCTTAACAAAAGAATCTTCAGATTGGGGCCATCCAGCAGGTGACGCAAATCGGACGGGCTGGTGCGGTAATGCGCCATCACCAATAAGCCAAATAGCTGTCGTAACATTTCCGGGCTGGCAATCAGTTCCGCTTGACTGACCAGTTCGACCTTCAGGCTTGAAGCATCCCGGGATGTCGCATGCAGTTCATAGTCCGCATTCAGTAGCAAAGCCTCAAAACACCAGTTCTCAACCGGATCCTGCGCGGCCCAACGAATCGGCTGCTCTAATGTGATCGCCTGCCAATCGGGGGTACGCTGTTGTAATACTTTCTGAAAGCGCAGTGCGAAGCCTCTGCCTGAGCCTTCGTAACCATGAATGGTGGTCGCGAAAACGATGCGCGGGTACTGATCAAGCATGGCTTCGAGTAGCGGGGAGGGTATCGCGGCCGCTTCATCCACCAGCAACAGATCTCCGCTCGGGCACTGATGCAACAATTCATCGGGGGCAAAAAAACGGATTTCACGACCTTGCCATTCTATATCACCAGTCTGCCCCTCGAGCCTCAGGTGACGGCGAGCCCCGATAAACAAGGACTGGGCGGATGTTCGTCTGGGCGCACATACCAATATGGTCTGTTTACCGGCGCACAGCAGGTTCGCCGCGGCAATCCCCAGCGCTGTCGATTTGCCGCGGCCCCGGTCGGACCGCACGACCAAAGGCCGATGACGGTGACCCAGGGCGACCCGCTCAATCATTGTCACCGCCTGCAGCTGATCATCGGTTCGGCAGCCACTGTCATCTTCCCGCCAGGGTGACGGAGCAATACGCTCCACAGGTGATACAGCAGGTAGCGGCTTTTTTTCTTCCACCAACATCAGGTGTGGATCCCGCATAATCGATTGACTCAGCCAACGCAAGAATTGCCCACGTACCTGTGCTGCCGGCACCGGCCACACGGCCAGGCGTTGATAATCCGGATCGGGGAAATCGGGCCACTGGGTCAGGGGAGGCGTCAGCAACAGCAGCAAGCCGCCACCTTTTACCGCCCCGCATGCAGCGCCCAGAGCGTCGGGGTGTAAACCGGTGTGGGCATCGAAAACCAAATGATCGCACTCCGCACCCAGTAGTGCCTGGTGTTTGCCCGGCTGGATCACCTTCAGCTTGGAGGACAACTGCAGGTCATCATCACAAGCTGTCACCCAGCACACCGAGGTGTTGTCCTTGCGCTGCACCGCTCGATTTACCCAGGCTTCAGCACTGGTATGCGCCCAGTCGTGACTCCCTGACAACACCAGCAAGCGGCGTTGTTGGGTTGAGCGGGCCTGCTCAGCCAGTTCGTCACAACGCAAAAGTAATTCCGCTTCGGTCATCGATAGCCTTTGTGGGTAGAGGGGAAGATCGACCCACATTCTACACCAGCTGGTTCGGTATCGCGGTTTTCCGGCCCTGCGCATCCTGCTATTCTAGGCGGCCATAAAAATGATCTGTATCGCCCAGGAGTCATCATGCCGGATTACCGTTCCAAGACATCCACCCACGGCCGTAATATGGCCGGTGCCCGCGCCCTTTGGCGCGCCACTGGCGTCAAGGGAGAGGACTTCGGCAAACCCATCATTGCGGTAGTCAATTCCTTCACCCAGTTCGTTCCCGGCCATGTTCACCTGAAAGACCTGGGGCAACTGGTTGCCCGAGAAATTGAGGCCGCCGGCGGTATTGCCAAAGAATTTAACACCATCGCCGTTGATGATGGCATCGCCATGGGCCACGACGGCATGCTCTACTCCCTGCCGTCCCGGGAAGTGATTGCCGATTCGGTAGAATACATGGCCAACGCCCACTGCGCCGATGCCCTGGTGTGCATCTCCAACTGCGATAAGATTACCCCCGGGATGCTGATGGCATCCTTGCGCCTGAACATCCCCACGGTGTTCGTTTCCGGTGGCCCGATGGAAGCAGGTAAAACCAAACTCGCGGGCGATGTGGTCAAACTCGATCTGGTCGACGCCATGGTTGCTGCCGTGGATCCCAACGTCAGCGATGAAGAGGCCGCCGAATATGAGCGCAGCGCTTGTCCGACCTGTGGCTCCTGCTCCGGTATGTTTACCGCCAACTCGATGAACTGCCTGACTGAGGCCCTGGGTCTGTCCCTGCCTGGTAACGGCAGCATGCTCGCGACTCATGCTGACCGTGAACAGCTGTTCCTCGAGGCGGGGCGCCGCATTGTCGATATCACCAAGCGTTACTACGAAGGTGACGATGCCAGCGTGCTGCCGCGCAGTATCGCCAGCTACAAGGCGTTCGAGAATGCGATGACGCTGGATATCGCCATGGGCGGTTCCACCAATACCATTTTGCACCTGCTGGCGGCGGCCCAGGAAGCCGAGCTGGATTTCGGCCTCGCCGAGATCGATGGCCTCTCGCGCAAGGTACCCCAGCTGTGCAAGGTAGCCCCCAATACGCCCCTGTATCACATGGAAGACGTGCACCGTGCCGGCGGCATTATGTCGATCCTGGGCGAACTGGATCGCGCTGGCTTGTTGCATACCGACATTCCAACCGTACACAGCGCGACTATGAAAGACGCCCTCGACCAGTGGGATATTATTCGCACCGATGACGCCAAAACCCACCAATGGTTTAGCGCCGGACCCGCAGGCATTCCAACCCAACAGGCCTTTAGTCAGGATTGCCGCTGGGATTCCCTCGATAGTGATCGTGCCAATGGTTGTATCCGTAATATTGAACATGCGTACTCCCTGGAAGGTGGCCTGGCGGTTCTGCGCGGTAATATTGCCGAGGACGGCTGCGTGGTAAAAACCGCTGGCGTCGACGAGAGCATTCTTGTATTCGAAGGCCGTGCCCGCATTTTCGAAAGCCAGGACGCCGCCGTTAGCGGTATTCTGGGTGACCAGGTGGAGGCCGGCGATGTCGTCGTTATCCGCTACGAAGGCCCCAAGGGCGGCCCGGGTATGCAGGAGATGCTGTATCCGACCAGTTACCTGAAATCCAAAGGTCTGGGCAAGGTCTGTGCACTGCTGACCGACGGCCGTTTCTCCGGCGGTACCTCAGGCCTGTCGATTGGCCACGTTTCCCCGGAAGCGGCTTCCGGCGGCGCCATTGGCCTGGTCGAAGAGGGCGACAGCATTCTGATTGATATCCCGGCTCGCACCATCAACCTGCAGATCAGCGATGAAGAGATGGCTAACCGCCGCGCTGCCATGGACGCCAAAGGCCGTGATGGCTGGAAACCCACCCAGCCTCGCGAACGTAAGGTCAGCACGGCCCTGAAAGCCTACGCGGCACTGGCCACCAGCGCCGACCGCGGCGGGGTGCGCGATCTAAGCCAACTGGATTAATCCTTCCGCTGGCATCCAATGGATGCCATACAAAAAGGGCGCCTCAGGCGCCCTTTTTTGCTTCTGAAACAATAACGCGTTAGAGGCCCGCGACCTCTAACCCCTTGAGTGCCAGCTTGATGGATAAGAACCACATCAAAAGCCATACTCCCCCATCAACCAGTTTCCACACCAGAGGACGATCCAGCCAGGGTGCCAACTTGGCCGCCCCCAGTCCCAGACTATAGAACCAGAGTATGGATGCACACATGGCCCCCAGGGCAAAATAGAGTCGATCTCCGGCCGGATACTGGCCACCGATAGATCCCAGAACGACCACCGTATCCAGATACACATGCGGGTTGAGCAGGGTTACGGCCAAGGCGCCTAGCAGCACCGATTTAAGGCTGGTCCACTGCATACTGGCTTCACGCATATGGTGAGGCTGCATGGCGCTGCGCAGCGATAACCAACCATACCAGGCCAGAAACAGGGCGCCTCCCCAGCACGCCGCCTGAATCAACAGCGGGTTACTGGAGATCAGGGTGCCAACCCCCATCACCCCCAGAAAGACCAGCACAATATCGCAAAAGGCACAGAGGGTGGCGACCCAGAAAGGAAATCGCCGACGCATACCACTGGTCAGAACGTAGGTGTTCTGGGCACCAATGGGAATGATCATACTGGCTCCCAGCCCCAATCCAGTCAGGTATGCGCTCATAGTAGTAGCTCCATTAATAGCATCGCAAAGTCAGTGGCCCTGTAGAGTAGAGGTGATGCATGATAGATTAAAACTAATAATCCTAATGAACTATTAATATAACTTATGCTCGATTACAAACTGGTGGAGGCGGTTGCCGCCGTCTTGCAATACGGTGGTTTCGAAAAAGCCGCACTGCACCTCAACATTACCCAGTCGGCTATTTCCCAGCGGGTACGCTTGCTTGAAGAGCGCATGTCCTGTCCGCTGCTGATCCGCTCCACACCGCCCTCGGCTACCGAAGCCGGCCTGCGCTTGTTGCAGCATTATCAGCAGGTGCACACCCTGGAATTGAGTCTGGTCGATGAACTGACCCCGGATGCCGGCTCGCTGTTCAAGACTCTCTCCATCGGGGTCAATTCCGACAGTCTGGCCACCTGGTTACTGAGCAGTGTTGAAGCCCTGTGTCTTCAACAACAACTGTTGCTGGACGTGCAATGCGAGGACGAGCAGATCAGCCTGGATATGCTAAGGCAAGGCGGAGTAATCGGTTGCATCAGCTCCAGTCCGGAGGCCATTCAGGGATGCCGGGTAGAGGCTCTGGGAAGAATGTCCTATATCACGGTGGCTACCCCCGAATATATCCAGCGCCACTTTCCAGATGGGGTTGATGCAAAGAGCCTGCGCAGCGCACCCACAGTCACCTTCAGTATCCATGACCGCCTGCAGGATCGGTATCTGCAGCAGTATTTTTCTTTACCGCCCGGCGACTACCCCAGCCACCAATTGCCCTCCACCCAGGCATTTCTGGATGCCGCCTTACTGGGCATGGCCTACAGTCTGGTGCCACGAATACAGGCTGCGGAGCCGTTGCAAAAAGGCCTGCTAAAGGAACTGGCTCCTGGATACGAAGTTCACAGCGACCTCTATTGGCACTACTGGAATATTCGCAGTCCATTACTCGAACAGTTCAGCCAGGCACTACTGCAACAGGCTGCGAAACAACTCGTCCCGATCGACACAGCCCCCTGAGAGAACACAATACTGCCCTGCTACTGAACCCGATCCAGTACCTGATAGCTGTATTTCAGCGGCGGTTCATCCTCGCTGAAATGATCCTCTCGCTGCGACTCGGACCAGCAGGTTTGATCCAGTTCGGGAAACCAGGCATCGCCCTCAAAGCTTTGATAGACCCTTGTCAGGTAGAGGCGATCGGCCCGTTCCATGGCCAGTCGATAGATCTGCTCGCCACCAATGATCATCATCTCGTCCAGGCCATTAATGAGACCGACCTCTTCCGCAAGAGAGAGCGCCGCATCAAGGCTATGGACAACTTTCACGCCCTCAGGCTGGTAATTTGAATCCCTTGTGATAACAATGTTAGTTCTGCCCGGTAGCGGCTTGCGTAGGGAATCAAAGGTTTTACGCCCCATAATAATGGGCTTGCCCATGGTGACCGCCTTGAAATAACGCAGATCTCCCGGCAGATACCAGGGCAGTTTATTATCGATACCGATAGCGCCGTTCTCGGCTACCGCCGCGATCATCGCAATACGCATGTTGTCTCCAGAGCCACGAAAAACTGGCGGCAGCATAACCAGCAAAATTGAGGCGCGCAAGAGAGCACAGTCGACAAAAATTGATCTAGACTTACACACTTAATTTATTCACAAAAATAGAAAAGGGATTTCATTATGGATGTTTTGCGATCCAGCAAGTTTTTTCTCACGGCCTTGGCCCTGTTTCTTCTCGGAGGTTGTGCCACCAGTGGCCCCTGGTATGACGACTGGCGCAACTGTGCTATGGCCGGAGCCGCGGCCGGGGGCGCCATCGCCGGCGCAGCGGATGACAGCGACGCCGCCATTGGTGGTGCCGTAGGCGGTGCCATTATCGGCGGTCTGATTTGTGCTGCTACCGATCAATCACCCGCCGACAGTGACGGTGACGGAGTACCGGATGAGCAGGATCAATGCCCTGCGACACCACTGGGAGCCAAAGTTGATGCCGTGGGTTGTGAACTGGACAGCGATGGTGATGGTGTTGTTGATCGTCTCGACCAATGCCCCAATACCCCACGCGGTACCAAAGTCGATAAACGAGGATGCCCCTTACCAGTAGCTGCCGTTGTGATGGACAGCGACAAGGACGGTGTTCCCGACGACCGCGATTTCTGTCCCGATAGTGAGCCAGGTGTTACCGTCAACGAAATTGGTTGTGACTCCACCCGCCCAACACTGCTGCGCGGAGTCAATTTTGAAACCAATTCGGCCAACCTCACGGGTAATTCTGACGACATACTCAACGACGCCGCCGATCGTCTGAAGCTCTACCCCGACGTAAAGATCGAGATCGTGGGTCATACCGACAGCCGTGGCGCTGAGGCTTATAACAAAGACCTGTCCATGCGCCGGGCCAAGTCCGTCCAGGACTACCTGATCAGTAAAGGTGTTAAGCCATCCAACCTGAAATCAATCGGCCTCGGAGAAGAGTATCCTCTGGTGAGCAATGACACTGCCGATGGCAGACGTCAGAATCGACGGGTTGAGATTCGGGTTATTCAATAATCCCTGACCGGCCGGGGCAAATACCCGGCTACCCGTCATCACTAAAACGGCATCTTCGGGTGCCGTTTTTTATTGTCTACAGTTACACTGTGCCGACTGAACCAGCCTGGAACCTCGTGTGAAGAAACGCATCTACATCGCCTATACCGGCGGCACCATCGGCATGCATCGCTCTCCCAATGGCTATGTCTTAAAACCTGGTTTCGCTCGCCTGATCGAGGACAAAATCCCTCCTCGCCTTTCTGGCGAAATGCCTGACTACGATCTGCACGAATACCCCACCCCCATCGACAGCAGCAACATTGTGCCGGCCGACTGGCTAAGGGTGGCCCGAGACATTGTCGATCGCTATCAGGATTACGATGGTTTTGTCGTGCTGCACGGTACGGACACCATGGCCTATACCGCCTCCGCGCTCAGCTTTATGCTTCAGGGGCTCGATAAGCCGGTTATTGTGACCGGCTCGCAGATACCGCTGAGCGAAGTGCGCAACGACGCCCAGGATAATCTGGTCACAGCGATCGAGCTGGCCTGTGACTTCCATATTCCCGAGGTGTGCCTCTATTTTAACGGCCGCCTGCTACGGGGCAACCGCAGCCTGAAAGTCAAAACCACCGGTTTCGACGCCTTCGACAGCCCCAACTTCCCCTGGTTGGCGCAAATTGGCATTCACATCGAACTGAATCATCGGGTCTTGTTACCACACCCACCGGCCACCCAATTTGAACTGCCTGACAGCTACGCCACTCATCAGGTCGTCCCCCTGCAACTGTTTCCCGGCATTTCAGCCGACCTGATCGATTCCATCACCCAACAATCCTGCCGTGGTTTGATCCTGAGAACTTACGGCGTCGGTAATGCCCCCGACAATGACCCGGCGTTACTGGATGCGCTGTCCCGGGCTAATAAACGAGGTATTATCATTCTTAACCTGAGCCAATGCTTGCAAGGTGGCGTGCATCAAGGCAGTTATGCCACCGGCTCGGCGCTGGCTAACGCGGGGGTTATCAGTGGTGGTGATATGACTCTTGAAGCGGCCTTCACAAAGCTGCACCACCTGTTTAGTTGCGGGCTGGACGAAGACAAAATTCGCCAGAAGATCCAGAGTAACCTGTGCGGTGAACTGAGCGATATCGAGACCTGATTCCAACTTTTCAGGCCATTTGAACAAGGGTGTTGAGTTTTTCTACGCGCGCTTTATGCTGTCAGCATGTTACGGAAAACTCTCTTTGGCTGGATGGCCATGCTGCTCTTGGCCGGTTGCACCTCGGATCAACAGTTCCGACCGGAAAACCTTGCCAAGCGCGATCTCGACTTTGTCACCGACACCCATATCCAGCAACTGGATACCTTGCTCAAGTCCCTGATGAAAAAGCTCTACCTGCGCAACCCGAGAGAGCTGAGCAAGACAGCCGACGCCACCATCGAAAGCCGTATCGACCTTATTTTTTCCCTCCCTCCACCGTTAATCTTTGATGAGCTCGGCGGCAAGGAATCCATCGATGCGATGCTGCTTGGACTTGACCCGGAGTATCAGGGTGATCGGGTGTTTGCCGTGATGGTGGGTCTGGCAGGCATGCTGGATCAAGCCTACGACAATAAAGAGGAATTTTTTATTCTCGATACCCTGGATCAACAAAAGCTCTATAACAGCGCCCGCAACCTCGAAGTGCTGGCCTGGCGACTGAAAACCCGAGTGGATACCAATGGTACGCTCTTGCTATTAACCAACCATCTCGACCCGGCGGATCCCAACCTGAGCTTTGAGCGACTGTTCGGTAAAATGATCGCCCTGCAGGACAATCTTGCGATGATTGTATCGCAACGCAATGGCCGCACCATCAACTTGATATTACACGGTTTGGCGACCAGCTTTTTGGCGATTTAAGCGAACACCCTCTTAAATAACACCCTGCAAAGCTAACGCCGCAAGTAAAGGCGAGCGCTTGCACGAGTCCAGTAGCACGAAGTGCTACGATTTTGACTTGCCTTGTTAATGGTTTTTACTAGCATGGCGTAAAATTGGGTGGCAAACCATTGAGCCAATTCGTTTTCTCGTGAGATACCCCATTCTGAAACGCCAATATTTCTTCCTGCGTTAGCCATATACCGTGTGGGTCAACGCCAAAGTTCATACCGTTTATAAATTTGGCCGAATCAACAATACCTTCAAAGTCCCTTCGAAAAAGTAGATCATATGAGACTATATCCGTCATAGAGATTAGGTCGGAATTATCATATGAAGCACCGGCTTGAACTAAATCAAAGTATCGTCGTCCACTCGAAGACTGACAAATAGCTACGGTGTACTTTTTATTTTCATCTACTTCGTAGTTTTTCCACATTGTCGTACCATTAACGCCCGTATTTGCGGCTTGGGTGAACTGGCGACTTTTTTGTCGCGCAGCGCGAAGAAGGTGACAGCTTGCCCAAGTACTGCAAGATGCGCTTGTTAAATGCGCCTAGCACGGTGCTACCGAGAATGCTGAGCCCAAAGCATTGGCGATACCGTTTATTACCTCGGTTGTTACTCGCGCTTTATTTAGGGCGATATCTATTAATACACCAAATATAATCGAGATATACGCCAAATAGCCAAACCCCATATAATCGTTGTACAAAATGGTATAAAACCAATCTTGGCCATATATGTAAATTGCCGAGGATATTATTGTGGCTAAAACCAGAAGCAATCCGGGCAAGAACAAATGTGCCATAGCTCGTGGTTTTGCGAAAGACACCACTAGGAGAATAAAGAACATTGTAAAATTTGACCCAAGAAATATCCGCAGATCGAATTTCAGGTTACCAACTATTTCGATGTATTTTCCTTTAATTAGATCACCCAGTGTATCTTGAGCAATTTTTATGCTCTTGAGCCGATCCAAGTATCCCGACGTAATCGACTGAGCCAATGCTTTTTTCTTTTCACAATCATAGCCACACATAGAGGCAATGACACTTGCAATTTTCTCTGGCAGGTTGTTTTCTAAATCCTCTTGTATGTTCTCAGATTCTAATCCAAGGCTTTCTGCGATACTGAGTGCTTTATTCGCAATGCTAGAATCTACTATAAATTGCTGCTTTTCTCTCACTTCCTTCTCTATTTGGTATTTAACGAATCCTTTAGCTGACTCTTCAATAACCTCAGGTGATGCAAAGGTGACAGAGAACAGAATGCCGAAAATTAGTATTCCGAATATTCCGATTGATCTTAGTGTAATACTCATAGCTTCCTTAGCATTGGTCTTACCCACGAAAAGTAGACACAGATTATGCGTATAAACGCTCATATTCAGCAGGGCTCACATAGCCTATTGCTGAGTGCCTTCTTATTCG
>NZ_JAKSDZ010000055.1 GCF_023509475.1 Aestuariirhabdus haliotis
CTTTCAGGCGAACCCAGACTCTTTGTTACGCCTTTTTGAAAGGTCTGGACCTTACTGCAAAGACGTGCCGCGATTCTGGATTCGCCTGAAAGCCAAAGTTCATCTGAATTAATCAGAGGTGTCTTAAATCAGTACCTGCCTCTCTCCGGCACAAACGATTTCGGATTGATAGCCCCAAACCTGAGCGACTTGTTGCGGAGTAATCACTTGCTCCGGGGCACCGGTATCCACCAATTCGCCTCGGTTTAATAACCAGACCTGATCACAATATCCAAGCGCCTGATTTAGGTCGTGCAAAATGGCTATGACCGTCCATCCCTGTGTTCGACACAATGATTGCAGCAATGCCAATATCTGGTGCTGCTGCCCAAGATCCTGGGCAGAAGTTGGCTCATCGAGCAAAAACAGCGGCGCCTGCTCGGCCTGAGAAAGCTGCACCAATGTGCGCGCTAAATGAACCCTCTGGCGCTCTCCTCCCGATAACTGGGTATAGAGTTGATCAGAGAACTGCAACGTATCGGTTTGTTGCATCGCGTCATGAATCAATCGCCGAGACTCCGAAGCTCCAGCACTTAAGGGTATCAAGCCCATTGCCACAACCTCCTCAGCGATAAATGGAAAATTCAGCTGGCTTGCCTGGGGCAAGACCGCCAGATGACGAGCCAGTTCCCGAGCCGGCCAGGAGGAAACAGGTCTGTCATGGAAGAACAACTCTCCCTGCCCTTTCATTTCTCCGGTAATACTTTTAAACAGCGTCGACTTCCCCGCCCCGTTGGCACCCAACAAACCAATAAACTCACCACCACGGGCCGAGAGCTGTGGAATATCCAACAACACCTTTTTACCTGCAGTAATAGAGAGTTGCCGGATCGACAGCAGAGGAGCGTCGGCTAAGCAGGTTGTAACCGTCATATGGTTTTCCTAATGAAGCTGTTGGCGTCGCTGATAGAGCAACAGCATAAAAAAGGGCGCACCCAAACCGGCCGTCACCAGACCCACCGGAACTTCTGCCGGACTCATCCAGCTTCTTGCCCCCAGATCGGCCAGGAGCAGCAATCCGCCACCGAACAAGGCCGACAGTGGTAACACGGCCCGATGATCTGGCCCCACCAACATCCGCACCAGATGAGGCACGACCAACCCGACAAAACCGATCACTCCCGATACGGATACCGCGACACCAACACCAATGGCTGTGACACAAATGCATTGTTGTTTTAACCGTTCCACCTCTATGCCCAGATGCCGGGCTTCGGCTTCGCCTAACAGCAAAGCATTCAGCGCCTCGGACTTGCGGTGGAAAAAAAACATCACGGTTACCAGAGTGATCACGCAAAGCAGCAGATCCCAGTTAGAGGCGGATGCCAAAGACCCCATCTGCCACAGGCTCAAATCTCGCAGCGCTTGATCGTTCGCCACATAGGTCAACAGGCCAATCAACGCGCCACAAAATGCCGCAATCGCCACCCCCGCCAGCAACAACACAACAACCGAGGTACCCGCTTCATTTTTGGACAAGCCATAAACCACCCAGGTGGTCAGCAGGCCTCCACCAAAAGACATCAGCGGTACCGTCAGCCACTGCACGCTGATGGGTAACAAGACAATGGCTAATGCGGCGCCCAGGGCCGCACCGGAGGCCACACCGATAATTCCCGGATCGGCTAATGGATTTCGAAACACGCCCTGCATCACAACTCCGCACTGCGCCAACAGAGCACCAACCAGCAACGCCAACAGGGTACGGGGTAGACGCAAGTCCCAGATCACAACCTTTTCATAGGGTTGCAATGAGCTCAGTTCACTGCCCCAAATACCGTCCCAGATAGAGATCAGGCTTTGCACTATTGGCAGTTTTAACGGCCCGCTGATCACCGAACACACCACTAACAGCAACAACATCAGCACCAGGGGAAGCTGCAATGCCTCAACCGAGAGTCGCTTGTTGTTTCCAGAAACAGCCATTAGAAATCGCCACTCCGTTGAAGCACTACCCATTGATAATGACACTGAAAAAACATCATAAGGCTTGCGCCAGACGTGCCGCTTCGTTCATAGCACCGATGCTGATGCCCGACACCAAGGTACTGGCATCCACAACCAACATTTTCTGATTCTTAAACGCCTGGCTGTGTTTTAACACGGGGTACTGCTGCAACAGCTGATCCACCGCGCCTGGATCCTGACTAGCAATCAACACAAGATCGGGTTGTATCGCCAGTAACCCTTCCGCAGAAATGGATCTATAGCCTTTATAACTGGCATCGTTTTTTACCCCCAACAACTGCAATAGGGCATCACCGGAAGTACCCGCACCCGCTTGCTTAAACCCGCGGCCCTGCAAATACAAAATAAATACGGCATTGCTTGTCTCGCTGTTGTTGCGCAATGATAAACGCTCATTAATAGAACGCTGTGCCTGGTCTACCTGACGAATCAGAGCATCACCGGAAATATCCAACACCCGGGCAACTTGCTGGATATTGTCCACGAGCTGTTGCGGTGCTGTTGCCGTTGGCTGCAACACCAGACGCACCTGCGCCCGCTTCAGTGCATCCACCGTTTCTTTCGGGCCAATATGCTCATTACCAAAGATCATCGAGGGCGCCAGGCTCAACAAGCCTTCGGCGGCCAGGTTACGATGATAGCCAACCTTGGCAGGCGATAACGTCTCGGGCAGACTACTGGTGACATCCACCCCGACAAGCGATTCCCCCTTGCCAAGGGCAATAATGATTTCGGTTGTACCGGCATCGGTACTGATAATACGCTGCTGCTTTTCGTTCGAGCTCAAAGACTCCGCCACAGCAGTAGCTACCGGAACCATCAGCAGCATGGCCAGACAGCACTGCGTTAACAGAAACAAACGGATCGGCCCGGCATTTAACCTACCGGCCAATTTATTAGCGACTCGATTCACTGGGGATTCTCCTGAAAAAATAGAACGGTACTGTTTACACAAAATTCGAGGGGTTCTTACCTTGGCTGACAGGCCATAAACGAAATGCCTCAGTCCTGGTGACGCATTAGGATCTGCACGTCGGCCAGCTGACGTTCGCTGAGAAAGGCCATCAAGTTAACCAACGATTCCACCGGTGCCTGACGATCGGCAGCAATGGATACCCGTAAATCCGAAGCGGATGTAATTCCCGACAACCGGTTTTCCAACGCAGCTTTCAAACTATCCCAACTCTTATACTCGTCTTCCTCCATCAACCAGGGAGAGTCGACTGAGCCAACGGTAATCAGTAAGGTTTCCGGATCAGCGATCTCGGCCGAGGGATGCTCATTTGCCTCAGGTATGTTGACCGGTAATTTCAACAGGGGCGCGTTCGCGGTGATCAACAAAAACACGATAACGATAAACACGATATCGATCATGGGCGTCAATTCCAGAGTCGGTGAATCGCTTTCCGTCTGCGTTGAATGCGCCCGGATCATGCTGTGGCTTCCCTCAACGTATTTTGCCCATTGGGATTGTTCAGTGGATCTGCCTGATGCCTGGGCTGAATATCGTGTTGTACTGTTTCTGATTCAATGATTGCTTGTTTGGCGATTGCTGCTTGTTTTGCTGTGGTTTGCTCGGCTTGTGCCGATAGCACGCCATTGACTGATTGTGGATCGTCCTCAAAGCGAACTCCTTCCATCATCAGATTGAAGTGATTCATCACATGCTCTGCACTATTGAGTAGCCGGTCGACCCAGATGGAAAAGCCTTGCACGCCGATAATGGCCGGCATGGCGATCAATAATCCTGCCGCCGTGGTGTACATGGCCAAACTCAAGCCTGCGGCCAGCATCGAAGGTTCTATCGGCCCACTGACAATCGAAAGGTCATCAAACACTCGAATCAAACCCAATACCGTACCCAGTAAGCCCAGCAAGGGCGCAAGCACGGCAATGGCTTGTAACACCCGAAGACCGGAAGACAGCTTGCGCTTGCGTTGCAAGAGCCAGATGGCGGAAATCTCTTCGCGTATTTCTTTCGGTTGAGAGCAATGCTGTGATAACAGATGAACACCCTGAGCTGCCACCAGGGGCAAGCGTTTCACTCGTTCATGATCCTTTCGATTCATTACCTGTCCATTCGGGGACGATGACTCCAGGTTGCTTGTTACCTCAGCAACCGGCAACCAGCGCATACTGGCATACAGCAATCGCAGGCTATTTTCGATTAAGACAATTAATACCAGCAGGGACAACACCAGCATGGGCACTGTCAGTGGTCCCAGCTGCTGCTGAATCATTTCCATGTTCATAGCGTTTCCAAAAAGAATCTAAAATAAAAAGGTTTAATTGAGTGTGAAATGAACCGGTATACGCACTCGGGATGCCAGCGAGCGACCCGCCACTCGTCGCGGTTCAAATTCCCATCGTGCAACGGCCTGAACCGCTGCCCTATCCAGCTGCGCCACACCCGAGCTGTCAAACACCTCCAGGCGGGTTTGCTCGCCTCGGCTATCCAACCACACATCCAGCCACACAATACCCTGCTGCCCGCGCTTTCTCGCTGTACGGGGATAGATCGGTGGTTGGGGCGTCGAGCGGAAACTGGGTTCCCGTTCGATGTCGTCATGAACCCCCGTTTGTTCAACCGCCTTACTGAGATGACTCGAAGTTGCTGAGGCTGACGGCTCAGGGCCGTTATTCTGCTTCTCTTGAACCAGCACTAGCTTTTCGGGTGCCGCGGCTAGTTTCGGGGTTTGTCGTTGACCTGCGCCCCTCGACGATGGATTGGCTTTGTTCGCGTTTAAGGCCTTATTGAGAGAGGACTTGCTGACATTTGGTTGTACCTTCTTCGCAAGTTGCCCACGGTCTTGAGGGTTTGGCGTTATCTCTTCGGCCGATATAGCAGGCTCGTCTGTCCGGGGTTTTGGAGCCGGCGTTACAGAAGGCCTGGACGAAGGCGTTAAGGAAGGTGTAAGTGCCGTTGACACGGGTTGCGAGAAGGCCAGCGACAAAGCAATCGACTGGCGCGCGATGGAGCCAGTCGGCTGCGCATCCGCTACCAGGGCTTCTGCATAGGGCAACACCAGAGCAGACACCCCCAGCGCGAGCGTGATGGAAAACACGCGCAGCCAATACCCTGATTCCAGCATTTTACATTCCGTTATGATCATAGACCCAAAATAGTAATAATTCTCATTCGTATTGCAATATTAATGAAAACGATTATCATTTGCAACGATTCATCCCGTAAGGATATGAGTTACACAAGGGCCTTTCGGGCACTGAAACCAACGTCGGGGCGCCCGTCCCTGACGCCAAAAACACCAACAACACATAGACAGGAAGTACGCTGTGCCAAAAACATCCTCCTCAATAATCAGCGGTTTGGGGTGCTTGTTGCTCTCTCATTCTCTAGCAGCAGAAACAGAACACTCGCCATCCCACTCGGAGCAGGTTACCCAATTCAAAAAAGTAACTGTCAACGCCACACGCGTCGAACAAGACGTGAAAGAGGTCAATCGACCCATTGTGGTGATCGACAAGGAAAATCTCGAAGAGCGCCAACCCAATTCCACCGCTGATGCGGTCTCACGTGAGGCCAATGTCAGCGTTTCTGGCGGCGCCGTCCCCGGAAACCAGAAGATCAATATTCGTGGGCTGCAGGGTGACAAGGTGTTACAGGTGATCGATGGTGCGCGCTCCAATACCAACTTCGCTCACCGCCCTTCCTATTTTCTCGATCCGGAATTACTGCAATCGATCGAAGTACTCAAAGGCCCTTCCAGCAGTTTATGGGGCTCCGGCGCCATCGGTGGTGTGGTGGTGCAAAATACCATCGATGCCCAGGACCTCATCAAAGAGGGCGAAGAGATTGGCGGCTTTGTCAAACAAGGCTATCAGGACAATGGGGATATTTTCACCACCACCGCCGGCTTCGGTGCAACCTTCGGCCAGGTCGATGCCCTGGTCGCTGGCACCTATCGCGACAGCGATGCCATGGAGCAGGGAAATGGCAACAGTCTGTACGGTACCGAATCCCTGAACCGGACTCTATTAACCAAGCTCGGCTTTAACATCGACTCACATCAACGTTTGCAAGCACAGTATCGATACGCCGATCTGGATGGCCACCCTCCCACCGTGGGTTCGGCCGACGATGCCCTGAATGTAAAAGATAATTTGATTGACCGCGAAGTAAAAGACACCCACGCGGCCCTCGACTACTCACACAAAGGTTCATCCGACTACCTTAATTTTGATGCCAAAATTTATTACAACGAAACCGAAAACCGGGAAAATAACACCTTCGGCGGTAACGACAAGAGCGATGTCGAAACCCTCGGCATCAACCTGTTAAACCGTTTTGACTTTGGTGCCACCACGGCCCTGGTCGGTATCGATGGCTACCACGATGATATAAGAACAGGACGCGCAGTGAATGCCAGCAACCCTTCCGGCAATCGTCCCAATCCGCCATCCAAAGCGGAAAGTGACACCTGGGGAATATTCACTACGCTGACCCATGATATAACCTCATCGGTACAGGCCGAGGTGGGCCTTCGCTACGACGACTTTTCCACCGAGTCAAAAGATATCAACACCAGCTCCGACGAATCAGAGCTTTCTGCCTCTGCTGGAATCCGCTGGCAAGCGACCGACTGGATGCGCTGGTCGCTGCGCTACGATGAAGCCTTTCGAGCACCCAACTCTTACGAACTTTATATTCAAGGCACTCACTTTAACTATGGCGCCCCGGGCTGGGATAACAACTTTGTTGCCAACCCTGACCTGAAGCCGGAGAAAGCCGAAAATATTGAGCTGGGTGTGAATCTGGAATTCGACCATCTGTTGGCCGATGATCGCTTGAGCATTACCGCAACGGCGTTTAAAAACGACGTAGAGGATTTTATCTATCTGGATGTTATTACCGAAGCTGACTTTGGCCCGCCTCCCGCCTGCAACTGTATCACCGGCACCTCGACTCACAAAAACGCCCGTGATGCCGAGCTATGGGGCTTTGAAGTGGAAACCGATTACCAGGTTGGCGCCTTCAACGCGGCCATCAACTACGGACAAACTCGAGGCACCCATAAAACCACCCTGGCCACGGGTACAACCAAAGATGCACTACCCGACATTCCTGCCAACAAGTGGACTGCCGATGTTAATTACGGCTTCTGGGATATCGATACCAAACTCGGCGCACGGGTGCTACACGCCAGCCGACAGGATCGGGTACCCGATACACGAGAGACCTATGAGGGTTATACCCTGACCGACCTGTACGCCACCTGGGAACCTTCCGGAGCTATGCTCGATGGGGTAAAGGTAGATTTCTCCATTGCCAACCTGTTCGATAAAAACTATCAGGTGGCTTGGTCGGAAGTCTCTGAGCCTGGGCGGTCAACCAAAATTTCTCTGAAATACAGTTTCTAACTTATGGGCGTAACCGCATCAATCGCGATACGCCCTGTGACCACCAAACGGGACAAAGCGGCATGAGTGTTGAAAACAACAAATTAATTGAACTGCTTCAAGAAGTATCCGATTGGGGATATACCACCACAATCATTCTGCATGGAGGTAGCGTATTTGAGTTTAAAGGCCCCTTTCCGAAAGGAGAACTCGGTCAGGGTTTTTATAACCTGAAGAGTGAGTGGGGCTTTGAAGGCCATATTAATCTGGCACAGATTCGTCATCTCCAGTTTCAGGATAAAGCGCACAGAGGTCGACAAAGCTACGCATTGGTTTTTAACGATGTGCAGGGCAACTGTATTTTCAAAATATTTATTGGCCGCGACCAACAAGGCGTTTTATACGAGCATCAGGTCTCAGCGTTCCTGGCACTTAAAGACAGATATTCGAAAACAACCCTTCAAGCCATCAGCACTGATTGATTGCTTTCACATCACACATTCAACTTAGGTCTATTCATGAAAAACAAACATCTGGAACAGAAACTGGGTGAAGAGATTATTGCCTTTCTCAATCACCGAAAAACACTGAGCCTGGCCAGCCTCGACGAACAGGGTGCTCCCTACGCATCGTACGCACCTTTCGCTGTGGACGACAATAGCATTTTCGTTTTACTCAGCGATATTGCTCTTCATGGAAAAAACTTGAAGCGTGACAAGCGAGCGGCCGTACAGGTTGTAGAAGATGAAACCGAAGCGGCTTCTATCTTTGCTCGGATTCGCGTCAGTTATCAGGTCGAGGCTCATCCTGTTGCTCTGGATTCCGAGGCTTATCAGTCAGGCATCGAGTGCCTATCCAACAAACACGGCGACCGGATTAACAAACTGGCGGTGCTTAGCGATTTTAATCTGTTCAGGCTAACCCCTCTTGGCGGACGTTACGTGAAAGACTTTGGCCGCGCCTTTGAGATATCGGGCCATACCCTGGCGGGGGACAACATCGAACGACTTCGCGACGGGCACAAACCTCGTGCTGCGAATGAATAAGTGAGACAGAGATAAGGCCGGCTCACCACGTGGCAGGGACCATCATGCTTTGGTCGCCTGCCACTGCCAACATCACAGGATTTATAGATAAAAGGTCAGGGATACAAAACAACCTTGTCGAATTTTGGCAATACCTTGAACTCGATAGCCGGATGATCAGCCGCTTTCTTTTGCAAAAAATGCCGTGTCTCCTCCAACCCGCCGGCAAACAGATTTTCTGCAACCGAAGGCCCACGTATAGGATCTGTTATCGGAGCCAACAGACTGTCGTAATGAATGGGAATCACCCGCTGCGGTGTAACCTGCCCTACCGTTTCTTTCCAGAAGGCTTCACGATACGCCGCACTTTGTGAGCCGATGCCGCCCACACCGAGAAAAACCGTATCGGCCTTGATACCCGCCAATGAGCCGGGTTTAGAGCCTGCACTACCGACAATCAACCAGCTGCCACGAGGGTGTGTTACGTGCAACACATAGACCTTGCCCAAGCGATAATCGAACGCCTTAACCGGTGGCACCAGGGGTTTATCTATATCAGGGCGCTCCAACAACCGTTTCCTGACCTGCGGATCTCGGAAGTCGAAATGACGTGACTCGATGGGCGTTACAATAATGTTTCCGAGCTTGATCGGCTGGCGATTTTCAACCACTCGGATTTGCGTCTCCGGTACATTCCAGCCCCGCCCAATATTGGCCGTCGCTTCCGAACCGAGTAAAACAGCCCCGGTTCGCTTCGCCACCTCCGGGGAATCCATAGCATGATCATAATGGGAGTGAACAGGAAAAACCGCCGCCAGAGTTGACACCTGATTGGCCTGCAAACCGTATTCAATAGCCTCCAGATCGGGGGCAATAGTGCCGAACAGTAAGCGCAGCGCACCCGGTCGACTGAACCAGCCATCGACCATCCAGGCGGTATCACCATCATCAAACAACAGGGTGGAGGTACCGGAAAACCGGACCGTTACAGCGTTGTTGTTATGACTGGTCGGTGAAGCAATTAACCACTGCTCATCGATCGGTGGAGGAAGGTAAACATTAACAATGTAGCCGTAGCCACCGACAGCCAGTACGGCTATTAATAATACGCCGCCCACTATGATTCGACCGATTTTCATTGTCGCTGCCTCCCGCACAATCCGTTCATCCTACATTGCCTTAAGCACAGCTCGCTAGACACAGGTTAGCTGGACTACGATCTACAGAACAGTCTGGATTCACAGCGTAACGCAATAAGGTGCAGGGCTTATTTGAGAAAGGTTTACCGGAACAGGTTTTCTTATATTTTTTGCTTGATGGTTCTGTGCCCAGAGACTGACAATGCCAGCCCCAAAACCGCTGGACTATTGTGCAGAGGTGTAGATCGTCCATTTCATAATATGCTGGGCCAGTTTTACCCCGCCAGCATCAACCTCCACACGACGATTACTGGCATGGGCGTTTTCGTCCAGTCCCTGCCGCTTCAGGCGCTGGTAACCATAGGAAGCTATATCTATGCGCTCGGCGGCAATACCATATTCAGACACCAGGGTATCGCGAACGGCTCGCGCCCGTGCCAAGCCGAGTTCGAAGTTGTAATTCCCACCACCCACTTTGCTGGTATGACCATCCAATACCGCCGTCGCCGAGGGGTACAGTTTTAGATACTGCGCCAGAGCAGCAACGCGTTTTATATCATCATCCGCCAACTGTGCGGAGTCATGTTTGAAATTAAGTTCCAGGGTGACATCCAGCGATTCAATGCTGGCCTTACTGCATCCGCCATTATCGATATTGGCGCCGCTCTCAGTATTCTCACAACGATCCCGCGCATCGATCACGCCGTCGCGGTCACTATCCTCCAGCAACTGTTGGGGTGTCATGTCATTCAGCTCAACAATATCCGTATTGGCACAACCGGCCACCAGGATACTGAACATTGAAATAGCTAAAACCTGCTGCATTATTTAGCACCCAACTGCCATTTCGGTGGTGCCTGCACCCGCAATGAAGACAGTAACTGGCCCGAAGCATTGAGCAATCGATACTGGGAAATTACAAACTCGGTTTCAGCGACAACAAAGGAGCGGCGAGCTTCAAAAAGCTCATTTTCCGTATCGAGCAAATCGAGCAACGAACGTTTGCCTAACTTGAACTGTTTTTTATAGGCTTCTCGAGTAGCAAAGGCAGCCTCAACGTGTTGTTTAAGATAGGTCATCTGCTCAGCGATAAATTCATAGGCGCTCCAGGATAAACCGATACCCTCTTCCAACTGCCGATAGGCACGGTCGTTCACTTCCTTGGCTTCATTAATCTGGTACGCCGTCTCCCGCACCCGAGCGCTGTCCCGGCCACCATTAAACAGGTTGTAACGCATACGAATCATGGCCGCGAGCTGTTCGTTATAGCCCTCTATACCATCGATATCATTATCCGATCGCCCCTGTACTTCAAAGGTGAACTCCGGGTAAAAATTACTGCGTGAACCGTCATGCTGAGCATGGGCGGCATCAATATCCTTGCGCGCGGATAACAACGTCGGGTTAAATTCAACCCCCTGGATAATGGCCGCCTCTTCGGATTCCGGCAGCATCGTTTGATCGGCCACGGGCTGCACCAGCGCTTGGGCTCGTTGACCTACCACACGGAAAAAGGAGGTTTCGGCATCCACCTGGTTGTTTCGCGCGGCAATCAGATTACTGCGTGCCAAGGCAACCCGGGCATTAATCTGGGACAGATCCGAGGCGGATCCCAATCCCGATTCGGTACGCTGACGAATCTGCTTATGAATTTCCAGATGGGTCTTGAGGTTTCTTTCTGACAACTCAAACAACTGTTGCGCTTCCAGCACCTGAAGATACACCTCGCTGACTTGCAACGCCTTGTTTTCAGCTTCGGCCAGCAGACTGTATTGTTCGGCTTCCGTTTCGGCAGTGGTGCGGTCAACGTTATAACTGGTTTCAAAACCATCGAACAACATTTGTCGCAGGCTAATGCCAAACTCTTGTCGAGTCTCGTTAACGCCATCCTCACCTGTAGCCCGAAAACCTGGCGTATTGTTGTATTCTGGCCCTACTCCGGCATCGACATCCAGCGATGGCAGATAACCACCACGGGCCTGAGCCACTTGCTCTTGCCGTGCCTTAAAGCGGTTAAACACCACTCTGATTTCCGGATTGGTATCCAGCGTATGGGCGACGGCTTCCTCGAGGGACTGGGCCCAGGCAGGCAGACTCATACTCGATAAACTGGCGACTACTGCAATGGCTTTCGTCGTCTTACTAAAAACGATTCTCATAGGGTAACTCTCGATACATCCCACATTCATCTTTCCCTTAACGCCTGTTGTTTGGCGCGTAGAATCGGTTTCAACAGATAATCCAAAACCGACTTTTTCCCTGTAATTACATCCGTTTCCGCCATCATTCCAGGAATAATGGGCAACGGCTTGCTTTGATCACCGAGGTAGTTCTTTTCGGTACGCACACGTACCTGATAGAAACTATTGCCCTCTTCATCTTCTATAGTATCCGCGCTGATCTGTTCCAGTTTACCGGTCAAGCCACCGTAAATAGCAAAGTCATAGGCGGTGAATTTTACAACAGCTTCGAGTCCAGGACGAAGAAAGGCGATATCTTTCGGTAATATTTTTGCCTCAATTAACAAATTGTCCTCAATCGGTACGATTTCGACAATATCCATACCCGGCTGAATAACCCCGCCTACTGTCGTGATATTGATCTGCTTTACCGTTCCCTTAACCGGAGACAGTACCGTGGTACGTTCAACCCGATCGAGCAAACCGATCTGGGATTCGCTCATTTGTGACCAGGCGCCTTCCAGATCGTTCAATTCATTCTGGGTTTCCGAGCGAAATTTAAACGCCACTTCACGGTGCTTGGAGATCAGTTCCTGACGCGCATAACTCACCTTCGGAGCCATCAGGCGCGAGCCATTGAGTTCACTCTGAATCTCGTTTACCTGTCGTTCCAGTTTGATCAGTTCGACCCGGGAAACCACCCCTTCTCGGGCCAGAGGCTCGGTCAGCGACAGCTCCTCCTGAACCAGACGATAGGAGGCTTCCAGATGGGAAATTTTCGAGGCCAGCTCGACCTGCTCCTGCTCTTTTTGCGCCACCTGGCGTTCAATAATATTCAGCTGGCTACGCAGGTTGTTAAGGTGCTCCATCAACCCCGCTTGCTCCCTGAGCATGACATTGGGGTATTGCAGCTGGAACTCCTCATCCAGGGGCAATACCGCCATATTGATCCGCACCAGTGAGCGCCAGTTATCGGCCTTGCTTTGCTCGTCTATCTGGACGCTTTGCAACGCAGCTTTATGGCGGGCAATTTCGCCTTGCAGGTTGGCACGCTCTTGCAGACTCTCACGCAAGTCGGAACGGAATCGGGTGTCGTCGATCAGCAGTAATGGTTGCCCCTGTTCGACCAGGTCTCCTTCGGTGACATAGATCTCTTTAACAATGCCCCCTTCCAGATTTTGCACCACCTGCAACTGCTTGGAAGGAATCACCCGGCCAATACCGACCGTGACTTCGTCCAACTCGGCAAACGAGGCCCATATCAAGGCCGACGTTATAAAGGCAGCAATCAGGTAAAGCAGTTGCCGTGTGTGCCGTGGCGCGCTCAACAGCATCGCGGCACTGGTGTCGTTGACATAATAGAGATCGGCTTCACGCACCGGAGAACCATTGGAAGCGGCCTTATCAGCCAACACCGAGTCAGGGGCTGAACTGGCGTTGACTGGCTGTTCGTCTTTATTGCGCACGAACTTTGCCCTCCGCTAAACGCTGTAATACGGATTGTCTTGGGCCATCCAGAATCAATTTACCCCGTTCCATCACGATGACTCGATCGACCAATTCCAACATCGACATTTTGTGGGTGATTAACAGGAAGGTTTTGTCCTGGGTAAGGCTTTTTAATCGTTGACGAACCCCGGTCTCGGCGGAGTTATCCATGTTACTGGTCGGTTCATCCAGCACCATAATCGGTGGATTAAACAGCAGCGCGCGTGCCAGAGCGACCGCCTGACGCTGACCGCCGGAGAGATACTGCCCTCGTTCGCCAACCTGGCGATCCAGACCCTCGGGGTCCAGGTTGGTAAAGGCATTCACCCCCGCCAATTCGGCAGCCCTGATAACTTTGGCGTCATCCACATGGGGTACACCAACGGTAATATTATCCCGAATGGAGCCGAAGAACAGATGAATATCTTGCGGCAGGCAACCCACTTTTTGCCGCACATCGGCGGGGCTGATTTGCTGAATATCGATGCCATCGACCCGAATCGAGCCGGCGCTTTGCTGGTAAAAACCCAACAACAATTTTTCGACCGTGGTTTTTCCGGCTCCAATGCGTCCGATGATCGCCACCTTTTCCCCCGGTTGAATGGAGAAAGACACCGAGTCGAGTGCAGGAACCTGGCTTCCCGGATAGGCAAAACTGACGTTATCAAACTCGATGCGGCCATCAATATAGGGACGATGGAGATTCCGATCCATATTCTCTTCCGGCATCTTCATGATTTCATCAAGACCCGCCAAAGTCGACTCCGCCTGGTTATATCGCGTGGTCAACATCGCCACCTGGGAAAAGGGCCCCATGGCACGACCACTGAGCATGACCGCAGCAATCATGGCACCCATCGACATGGCGCCATCGCTGATCAGGAACACACCTCCGGCGACGATCAACACCGTGCTCAGTTGTTGAATAAAAGAGCTGACATTGCCAACCGAAGCAGCATAACGGCGCATTTCCACATTCCAGATGGCGTTATTGCCAACCAGTTCTTCCCATTTCTGCTGGAACTGGCTTTCAGCGCCATTGATCTTCAAGCTCTCCAGACCGGAAACGGCTTCGATCAGGTGCGCGTGTTTCTGGGTAGAAAAGCGTCCGCCCTGTTCAACGTGCAAACGCATCTTGCCTTTAATGTAAAAGCCATAGAGCACCATCAGAATCATTGCGACCACAGGAATAAAGGCAATCGGGCCTCCAACCAGGGCAATCACCACAATAAAGAGGATGGAAAAAGGCACATCGATAAAGGCACTGATGGTCGCCGAGGTAATGAAGTCCCGAATCGAATCAAACTCCTGAATGTTGCGAGCAAAGGCCCCGATCGAAGGTGGTCTTGCTTCCATCTTTAGAGCCAACACTTTCTCAAACAAACGGGAGGACAGTTGCACATCGGTTTTCTTGGCTGCTATGTCCAGCAATTTGGCTCGAATCTGTTTCATAACAAAATCGAATACGATCACGATAAACATACCGATCGCCAGCACCCAGAGGGTTTCTATCGCCTCGTTAGGAACCACCCGATCGTACACATTCATCACAAACAAAGGCGAGGCGATGGCAAACAGACTGAGGAAAAAAGAGGCGACCAAAACATCCCGGTAGATGGGCGTCGACTCCCTCAATGTGCGCCAGAACCAGTGGCCTTCACGGGTTTTCAGGACTTCCGGAGCCCGGGCATCAAAACGATAGCGTTTGCGAACAAAAAAAAGATAACCGGAAGCCAGGGCTTGCAGCTGTTGCTCGGCCAGAGTGTCAACGCCGTCGGGGGTTTCTGGCCAGGTAACATCTACCGTACCCTTATTACTGTCCCTTGCCAGCACCACACAAGCGCGCCCATCGGTCAGTAACAGAACGCAGGGCAACAACAGGTCCGACACATCGTTCAATGAGGAACGGGTTAACTTGGCGGTCAGCCCCCCTCTTTCTGCGGCACGACTGAACTGCTGAATAGGCAGCTGACCATTTTCCAACGGCAAGCCATTTCCCAGGGCCTGGGCCGAAAAGGGCTTGCCGTAATATCGAGTCAGAAACACCAGACAGTTCAATAACGGATCGGCAGGCGCTGATCCGGGCAACACCGACGCATCCGTTGGTTTTGCTGATTTCAAGTCTGACTGTGCTTTTGCCGTCATTCCACTAACCTGAGGGGCTGGATAAACCAGCCCCTTGTAACATTGTTGGGAGCAATAGGATACCTAACTATCAATATTGAGCTTACCGTCATCCAGCATCTTGGCGATCAGATCGCTGCCGATTACCTGGCCGCCACCATCGACCGCCAGATCACTGTAAACCGCTTGCCAATCGGTTTGGCTCCAGCCACTCAGGGTGATATTGACACTGGTGCCATCGCTACCCAGACCATCGGCATCGACCGAAATGGTGGTATCGGTCGCCGAGAAGGCCACACTGAGATAATCATCCAGAGTCGCAGCAGTAGCACCTTCGAGCAAGTGAGACAGATCGAGGATATCACCATCCGCATCGCTGAAATCCTGGACCACATCGGATTGCGGATTGCTGGCATCCGAGGTCAACCAGGCAAAAATATCCTGCCCTTCGCCGCCGATCAAAATGTCATTGCCGGCACCGCTGATCAACACATCATCCCCGCCCTGACCATCGATTATATTTGGCTGGATCAATACATTGGCGGTAGATCCGCCTGCACCATCGCTGCTATAGGTCACAGTCTGGGTAGAGCCATCGCTCATGGTCACAGTCACTGTGGCACCACCATCGGCCAGGCTATCACCGAAGTTAGTGCCCAGATTATCAACATCAACTGAGAACCAGAACTCATCACCGACGGTAAAATCGTTCGGCTCAAAGTTGGCCGTAATAACCGGTTGGTCACCGCTAACCGTGGAGAAAATATTGCCCTGGCTGCCGATACCCGAAGTATCACTATCGATACTAATAGCATCACCGGGCTGATCGGTATCAAAAAATGCATCCCCATCACCTCCGGCCCGCAGATCGATACTGATACTGCTCACCCAGAGTCCAGCCGACGCCGCCGCCAATGTAAAACCAAACTGGTTCGTCGCCAGATAGGTATTGCCCGACTTGACCTGGGCCTGAAGCAGGGCAGCAGACGTCGCCGTGCTGGTAGAGCCCGAAACCAGTATATCCCCCTCCTGAGTACCCGTTAGAGAGCTGTCACTGGTTAATGCCACATCAGCATGGGTACTGTCGGTGGCTCCGTTACCTTCCAACGTGTAATCAAAGCGATCACCATTGGAGACAGTGCCGATAACCAAACTGTCACCAACAATACTGGCATCCGTACTGCCATTGGGGGTAACTCCGGTAATACTGGTATTGGGCGGCACACTATCATTGTGCATAAGGAATTCCAACGGAATTTCGACCGTCGAGCCATCTCCCAGGTTACTGATGATATTATCGGCATTGGCATCCAGTGATGCGTAATAATCGATATTCAATTTCAGATCGAAGGTATCACTATCGCCGTCACCATCCGTCACCTCGATACTAAACAGCTCGTGTTGATTCAACACGTTGCGGTCCAATTCAATACTGTAGTTGTATTCACCCGTCTCAAAGTTGATTTGCAGAACGCCGCCCAGGGCCGTGTTATAGGTCTGTTGTGGTGAACTTACATCGTAATTATAAGTCACGCCATCGATTACGATAGCGCTAACAATGCCACCGTCGGCACCGACCAAAAGGCCACCGGTGCCCGCCGTACCTAGCAGCCCGATGCTGCCCGTTACCGCATTGCCAGTGAAATACTCGAGTACCGTACTGGTCAGATCGGATGCATCATCAACAACAACCGCATACTCTTCGACACCATTTACTTCCGGATAGGCAATCGGCTCCAGCTCACCCAGAGGCGCATTGCCGATACCGATTCCGAAGGAAAGATCATAATTGGCATCCAAATAATTTTCCCAAAGGGTCTGTTGTCCTGCATCAACTTCGTTGCCACTGTTAGGGGCACCATCGGAGATAAAATACACCAGACTCTGGTCTGCCGTTGGCAGTGGGCCGCTAGCCATGACCGCATCCAGCGCGGCATCGTAAGCAGTACCTCCATTTGCAACCAGAGATTCCAGATAATTTAGCGCGCCTTCAACATCGTCAACCTGCCAGCCATTGCTACTGGCAGCACTGGAGAATGTAACAATCTGCACATTGACGTTACCAATATCATCCACTTCCCGAATCAACGCACTCAACGATTCGACAGCAGTTTCCAGATAACTTTGACCATTACCGGCCGGGTTATTCATACTCCCGGAAAGATCCAAAACAAAGGTCAGGTTTGTGGTAATTGGATCGGCACTGGTCGCCAGATTCTGTTCAATGTTACTCACGACAGGAGCATCATCTGTGACGGAGACAGTTAGGTCAGCGGAATTGCCGTTATTCAACACGTAGTTAAAGGTTTCGGTAACTCCGTCACCTGCCAGGCTGTTGTTATTGAGAACGTACTCGTAATCACCCGCCAGATTACCAGCGAAGTCTTGCGTGTATACCGTCAGTTCTCCCAGAGGCGTGGTGACAACTATCACGCCATTAGCATCGGCTAGATTACCCTCAACCTCCGTAATACTGGTTGATGCTCCGATTCCCGCATCGTTAGCCAGCAGGTTACCTGTCGCAACGTCCGAACCATCCCCGGCAAGCGTCCCGTTGGCCAAGCCCTCTTCCGAAACCATCGCCGTATCGGAAATTGCCGTAGCATCGGTAAAGGGTCGCAAGGTGAGTGTTGAAGTATCGGTATCCCCGTCATTGTCCACGACGGTGTAGTTGATCTGATCATTGAGATCTCCTGCATAAACTGGAGCAGGATTGATGGTAATACCATCGATATAGTATTCGTCGTTATTATCGTCGGCACCTATCGCCAAATAGTAGAAATTCTCACCAAAATCGGCGGAGGTAACCGTTAATGGATCGGCATCTCGATTGATTGACCCGATAACCGTGCCATCTTCCCGATAGGCGATAATCCGGACATCATCATTGCCGCTATAGTTATTAAAATTAATGGTTGCCGAAGTGGTATTTATTCCGAGATTAATGACAACAAACTCGCGATCACCACCACCTGCACCGATTTGATTCCCATCTGGATTTCCTGTAACACCAACACCATTATTGCTAATCGATATAGTCGCATTGGCATTCGTTGGCACACCATTGGCGTCTAGCACCAAATCAGCGGTTCTGAAGCCATTATCCGTATCAAAGCCGTAAAGTTCGGCACCATCAAGGGTATTATTAAAATCGTAACTGAGCTGCACATCAGGATCGTAACTGTAGAATCCATCCTGATAAAAATTCAACTCACCATACTGGGTTTGGACAGTGAAGAAATCACCATGAGTGGCATCGGTACCATCTATCGTGTCAGTCACAAAGGATTTTGTTTCAACAGCTCCCGATGCATTGGTGAAAGAGAACTCCTGAATACTTAATGGTCCATCAACGTCAATGGTATCCGCTGAGCCAGCACCACCATTTAATCCGCTAATTACATTACCCACTGTCAAAACGCCATCCAGCATATCGGCATTTTGAAGGTCGCTATTAGCTTCAGGGACATCTTCAGAAACCACGATAGTCACAGCATCTGTATCGGACAAAGCGCCGCCTGTGCCTGTATTGCCTTGATCATTCGTTGAAATTTGTAAGGTATCGTTACCTGAGAAATTGCTATTGCCTTGATAGCTGACATTATCGAGCGCCGATAGCACTGCGTTTATCTCGGCTTCTGTTCCCGTCAAAGTAACACTTGACGTTCCACTTCCCGATACCAGTGCTCCTCCCAAGGAACCAACGGTTAATACACCATTAGACACCGAAAGCGTAGTGGTTAACTGGCCACCGTTGTCATCCAGATCATTAATAGCCAGACCTGTTATAGATAATGATTGTGACTCTTCAACCGTCTGAGATGCTGGGATGGTATTGACCGGTGCATCATTAACAGCTGCAAAAGTAACCGTCACAGTCGCTTCAGCTGAATCAACCGAACCGTCGTTTGCTGTTACGCCCAGAATGTAGTCCGTATCGGTAAGTGCATCATTCGCCAGCGCCGTTTCACCCGCAGCGGTCAAAGTTACGACGCCGCTATTTGGATCCAGAATTTCAAAATAGCCATTCAGGTTACCGCTAGTAATGCTGTAAGTAATCGCGTCTCCGTCACCATCACTTGCCGTAAACGTCGCAACCGTATCGCCTGCTGTCGCAAGATTTTCGACTTGTGTAGTGCCAGAGGCTGTGTCGATCACCGGCTGATCGTCTACCGAACCAACATTGATCGTCACCACCGCCGTGCTGGTGTCGCCATCCGCATCGGTGATCGTGTAGGTGAAGCTGTCCG
>NZ_JAKSDZ010000056.1 GCF_023509475.1 Aestuariirhabdus haliotis
TGCGGATCCTAAAATGGTTTTTATCAAGGCGAAGCTCGCCGTTCATGTCGAGACCTGAACAAGGGCTTCAACACCGAGAGAAACCATTTTAGGACTGCCCTACGAGGCTTTCAGGCGAACCCAGACTCTTTGTTACGCCTTTTTGAAAGGTCTGGACCTTACTGCAAAGACGTGCCGCGATTCTAGATTCGCCTGAAAGCCAGAGTTCATCTGAATTAATCAGAGGTGCCCTAGTCTTTGGCCAATAAGTCGACCAGCTCCGGTACAACCCCTTCGCTACTGAGTTCTAATCCGGCGGCGTAGGTGTCTCGTACCGTGCGAGCAATTTTGTCGGTCAGGGAACCTTGCCGGGTCATCCGGGTGTAGTAGTCGAGGTCTTTGGCGGCATTGGCCAGGGAAAAACGGAAAGGGCTGCTGTCTCCCTGCTCGATAAAGGGGCGTAAACGCTCGAAAACAACCCCGGCTCCGCCCCCTTTGCCCAATACGTCCAACAACACCTCGCTATCGATACCCGCCTGGGTGGCGCCCGCGGCCGCTTCGGCGAGCACGGCAGAAAAACCCAGGGAAACGAAGTTATGCACCAGCTTGAGTCGGTGTCCGGCGCCAACAGGGCCGGCATGAGTGATGTTCTCGGCGAAGGTTTCCAGCAGCGGCCGCACCAGATCCAGTAGCTCGGTATCACCACCGACAATCAGGTTCAATCGACCTTCGGCGGCTTCCCTGGGGGTTCGTGTCATGGGTGCATCAAGAAATTTGATGCCACGTTCAGCCAGTTTGCGCGCGACCATAACACTGGTGTCGGGAAGCGAGGTGGAGCAATCGATGACGATCGCGCCGGGGTGGAGTCCATCGGCGATGCCCTGACTATCAAATAGCACCGTATCGACATCGGCCGCGCCGGTCACACACAGGATAACAATATCCGCCTGCTGACCCAGCTGCAGGCGGCGGGTAAAAACCGTCGCTCCCTTCTTGACCAGATGATGTGTAGGGCGATTACTCTGGCGTTGCAGGAACCCGAGGGGATAGCCGGCCTTGAGAATATTGCTGGCGATACCGATGCCCATGTTACCCACGCCGGCCATTGCGATACGTTTGTTTTCAATCATGAGACACCCTCGTCCGTGGTGGGATCTTTAGTTTACTCCTTGGGGTGCCCCAGGCAATCGACGTTCGTTGTCTTACCTCAAGGAAACGCCATTCAGTTAATCGATGGGGAGTCGAGATATTGAGGTATAATGCGCACCCCTTATGTCTGCTGCCCTGATATGTCTACTGCCCCCGATTATTACATTGCACCTCCCTGCCTCGAGCCTTTGCAAATCCTGCGGCAAGAGGAGGGTTTTTGGCTGATTGATAAGCCATCGGGGTTGCTATCGGTGCCGGGGCGGGCACCGGAGAATCAGGATTCGGTGATTACCCGGTTACAGCAACAAGGGGGCGACGCCTGGGCTGTGCATCGGCTCGATATGGATACTTCCGGGTTGCTGGTGGTGGCGCGCAACAAAACCAGTCTGAGTGCTTTGAGCCGGCAATTTCAACAGCGTACGGTGGCGAAGCACTATCGCGCGATGGTGTTCGGTGTACCGGTTGAGGACGAAGGCTGTGTCGAGCTTCCACTGATCTGTGACTGGCCCAACCGGCCACGGCAGAAAGTCGACTATGATCAGGGCAAGCCGAGCCTTACCCGATGGCGAGTGCTGGAGCGCCACGAGGACAAGGGGTGCTCGTTGCTTGAACTTTATCCGATCACCGGTCGTTCCCATCAATTGCGGGTTCATCTGGCCGAAATTGGACACCCAATACTGGGGTGCCGGTTCTATGGTCATGCCGACTCAATTGCGGCAGCGCCACGGCTGATGTTACACGCCTGGCAACTAGCCTTTGATCATCCGGAGGTGAATGAGCGCGTAGAAGGGACCTCAAACTTCGATTTTGAGTCATTACTGAACTGCTAACAGGCCGATAGGGCTTCCCTTTTGGCTCGGTTCGTGGACAATGGCGCCTCATTTTTACCTCCGCCATCTTCAGTTACCCCGTATTCATTATCACCGCAAAGGAAATACCATCATGAGTGCTGATCAGACTGTCAAACACACCGCCTTCGAGGATGTTCAGGCGTTGGTGACGGCCACGGCCCTGGTGTCGATGGGGGTCTTTTTACTGAATTACGCCGGATTGTTGGCTGGCGGCACCACCGGCTTGGCCTTGCTGCTGACCCAGCTGACCGGTTACTCCTTCGGTGTATTATTTGTGGGGCTTAACCTGCCGTTCTTTTATCTGGCGCTCAAACAGATGGGGTGGCGTTTTACCCTCAAAACCTTCACCTCAATCATTATGGTGGCTCTGGCAACTGAATTTCTCGATCGAGTGATCAGCATTGATTCGGCCAATGAGTTATTTTGTGGTGTGATGGGCGGTCTTATGATCGGTTGTGGTTTGTTGATACTGTTTCGTCACAAAGCCAGCCTTGGAGGCTTTAATATTCTCTCACTCTACGTGCAGAAACGGTATGGCATCAGCGCCGGAAAATTTCAGATGGGTCTCGACTGCGGCATCGTCATCGCTTCGTTTTTTGTGGTCACGCCCTGGATACTCCTGGTCTCTGTCATCGGAGCCGTGGCGGTTAATCTGGCGATTGCGGTGAACCATAAGCCAGGGCGTTATATGAACACCTGAGACTTGAGTGACTCGTATCCGGCGGGGTTGGCAATGGTCGGTTATTCGGGCTGTTCAAAACAACAGGCAATAAAAAAGCCGCACGGATAACCGGGCGGCTTTTTTATTAATGGCGCGAATTAAAGGTGTTCAATACGGGCTTCAAGTTCGGCAATTTTGTTCGAAACCACACGTTCCAGATGCTTCAGCTCTTTCAGAACTTCTTTCTTGGCGTCTTTGGCTCGGTGCTCTTGCTGGGTGATTTTGTCCAGTTCGGCAACGACTTCGCGAAGCGCAGGTGATATCTCGGTCACGTTGCGGAAAGTATGAGTGCCACTATCGACCATCACGGTTTTCTTCTGGCGAGGGAATTTAAACTTTTCGCTCTTGGCAAAAAGGTCGCCCTTTTGCTTGTGATAGTAGACTTTCAGAATGTCATATTCAGCTTCGGATCTCAGGCTATAACGCTCGATCTGGTCGTAGTGCTTAATGCCCATGCTTTTTAAGTGTTCGTACATAGCGGTGCTTCCTTAACGTGGGCCAGATGGCGTGTCTAAAACGTCGCTGGCGGCTATTGATTGGATCGATACTAGTGTGACAAAAATCAACCAATTGTGGGATACGCATTTGTACCCATGTCCGTGCTAAAAACCCGCAAAAACGGCTGCACTTCTCAGTGCAACCGTGCGCCTTTTCACGTTTTTGGTTGGTGATTAGTCCTTGATGATCATCAAATTGGTTTTGCAATGCTCGGCAACCTTGGCGGCTACTGAACCCAGGAAGAATTTATCCAACTTGCGGCTGTCGTGGTTAGCCATTACCACCAGATCGATGGAGCGTTTCTCGACTTCCTTAAGGATTCTTTTATAAGCCGTACCATCAGAAACCGAGAAGGTGCACTCTATCTCTTTAGGGATCTGTTGGTCGGCAAATTCTTGTAGACGGTTTTTGACTTCGTTGTGCGCCTTGGTGAGGATGTCTCTCGGTAGGTAAGAGGTCACCATGGGCATGCTATAGCCCGGTATAACCGTTAATAAATGCAGTGACGCCTGACAGGCTCTGGCTTGAAAAATTGCCGCGTCGAGCGCTTTTTGCGAAGGCTGGTCATTACTCAGGTCGACCGGTAACAGAATTTTAGTAAACATGCTCTTTCTCCGGGCCTTAGGCGTGTTGCAATGCAGATTGTTGCTTGTTGTAGCGACGACGCTGACTCAGGAATACTCCAGCCAGCAACAGTAATGCCGGGATAAACATTAACTGTTTGGGGGGACGCTCATTCGGGGTTTGGATCTCGGTGATTTGCCAATCAAAGTCGAGGCCGCTCTTGTTTGCCGGGCCACCAAAATCAACGGCGTCAATGGTCACGCTGTCACCTTCAATCAGCAGTTCCATGCCTGTGTGAGCAATACGTTCTTCGCCACTGGCTTTGGGGCCGAGGGGCAACATGACGATTTTCTCTATCTGCTTGCCATCGAGGTTTTCGCCGCTGACCCGTAAACGTATGTCGGCTTCTTCGGGCAGCTGCTCGGCGATCTCGACGATCTGGTGGGCGGGTTTGGAAGCCAGCTCCGGGTAAGGGAACTCCCACCAGAATCCCGGGCGGAACAGGGTGAAGGCAATCAGTAACAGGGGCACAACTTCGTACCAGCGGGTGCGAACAAACCAGAAGCCCTGGGTGGCAATCGCGAACACCAGCATGGCTGCCAGAGCGCTGACGACGGTTAACACCAGTTCAAATATTGTGTGCACACCAATCAGCAGTAGTTGGGTATTAAAGATAAACATAAAGGGCAAAATGGCAGTACGAATATCGTAGATAAAACCCTGGATACCGGTGCGTATGGGATCACTTTGGGCGATCGCTGCAGCAGCAAAAGCCGCGAGACCTACCGGGGGAGTATCATCGGCGAGTATGCCGAAATAGAACACAAACAGATGGACGGCGATCAGCGGTACGATCAGCCCGTTTTGTGCGCCCAGGGCAACAATCACCGGTGCCATCAGGGTTGATACCACGATGTAGTTAGCCGTGGTGGGTAATCCCATGCCCAGGATCAAGCTGATAATCGCGGTGAAAATCAGCATTAGCATGACGCTACCGCCGGAAATAAACTCCACAAATTCGGTCATCACCAGACCCACGCCAGTCAGGGTGACAGCGCCTACGACGATACCGGCAGCGGCGGTCGCTACCCCGATACCAATCATATTGCGAGCACCGCTGGCCATGCCTTGCACCAGGTCATGGAAACCGTTGGTGACGGCTTGGGTTATCTGGCCTTCGTGACGGAAAAGGGCCAGTAACGGGCGGTGGGATACGACGATAAAGATCATAAAGATCGTCGCCCAGAAGGCCGACAGGCCGGGTGAGAAGCGCTCGACAGTCAGGCACCATACCAGCACAACGATGGGCAGCAGGAAGTAAAGACCACTTTTTACGGTGGGGCCAACCGGGGGCATTTCCAGGGTTTCCGATTTCGGATCATCGGCCTTGAGTTCTGGAACGGTGGCTGCGTAACGAACCAGTCCGATATAGGCCAGCAGAACCGCGAAGCCCAACACATAGGTGGCCGTTGAGCCGAACATGTCCTTGGTCCAGCCAATACCGTAGTAGACGATACCGGTTAGCACGCACAGGCCAAAGATGGTGCCGAAAAAGTTCATCAGCGATTGCGCCAGGGTTGGCTTGAAAGGACGAGGCAGTCCCTGCATACCCGCTTTTACGGCTTCAAGGTGAACAATATAGAACAGGGCAACATAGGAGATACCCGCCGGCAGGATGGCGTGCTTGATCACCTCGATATAGGAGATACCCACGTATTCCACCATCAGAAAGGCGGCAGCGCCCATGATGGGAGGGGTTAGCTGGCCATTGGTCGAGGCCGCCACCTCTATCGCGCCGGCTTTGGTGGCCGGGAAACCGACCCGCTTCATCAGGGGGATAGTAAAGGTACCGGTGGTTACTACGTTGGCGATGGAGGAACCGGAAATAATTCCGCTTAGGCCGGATGAGACCACCGCAGCTTTGGCGGGGCCGCCACGGTAATGACCCAATAATGAGAAGGCTACCTGAATGAAATAGTTACCCGCACCGGCACGATCCAGCAGGGCACCAAAGAGCACAAACAGAAACACAAAGTTGGTGGATACCCCAAGGGCAACACCAAAGACCCCTTCGGTGGTCAGCCAGAAATGCGACATGCCTTTGGCGAAACTGGCGCCTTTGTGGGCGATAACATCCGGCATGTAAGCACCGGCAAAGGTGTAAATAAGAAAGATAGTGGCCACGACCATCAGTGGTGGGCCGAGCGCACGCCGAGTGGCTTCCAGCAACAACACCATGCCGGCGGCAGCAACCCAGAGGTCGAGCTGGGTAGGTGCGCCAGAGCGATTCGCCAGCTCGGTATAGAAAAGGTACAGATAGGAGGCGCAGAAACAGCCGACCAGGGCAAACAGCCAATCCTGCCAGGGAATATAGTCACGAGGTGAACTGGTCAGGGCAGGGTAGGCGGTATAGGAGAGGAATATTGCGAATGCCAGATGGACCGCACGGGCTTCGGTATCGTTGAAAACACCAAAGCGAAAAATAAAAGGAAGGGGCGAGCTGTACCAGAGTTGAAACAGTGACCAGAGAATGGGTACCAGTAACAGCATGGCGCCGGGTAAGCCTTTCGGCATACGCGATCCGCTGTCGGACTCTGCGATCATCTGTTGTAGATCATCGTCGGTAGTTGTCGCTTCCTTTGAGGCGGTCATAGCATGGAATCCCTTCAATGGCTTTTGTTATTGGGTGTTAAATACGAGTCTGTAAAAGGCAAAAAGCGGGACAGAAATCTGCCCCGCTCAGAGTGGTCAGGGATGATGGTTACATTCCCAAACCGGCTTCCTTGTAGTAACGGCTGGCGCCATCGTGCAAAGGAGCCGAGAGACCATCTTTGATCATCTCTTCTTTCTTCAGGTGAGCAAACGCCTGATGCAGCTTTTTGAAGTCTTCAAAGTTTTCAAAGACCGCTTTGACAACCTGGTAAACCACGTCAGCATTGGTGTTGGTAGAGCTGACAAAGGTCGCGCCGACACCAAAGGTCATCACGTCTTCCGGGTTGCCGCTGTACATGCCGCCAGGAATGGTGGCTTTACGATAGTAATCGTTATCCATCACCAGTTTGTCGACTTCAGCGCCGGTCACAGGAACCAGTACGGTATCGCAACTGGTAGTGGCTTCTTTAATAGATCCGCTCGGATGGCCTACGGTAAAGACGATAGCGTCAACCTTGTTATCACACAGGGCTTTGGCCTGTTCTGCAGACTTCAGTTCGGAGGCGTACGCGAAATCTTTCTGGGTCCAGCCTTTGGCATTCATCAGCACTTCCATGGTACCGCGCTGGCCAGAGCCTGGGTTACCAATGTTGACGCGCTTGCCCTTGAGGTCATCAAAACCTTTGATGCCGGAATCGCGACGGGCCACAACGGTGAAAGGCTCGGCGTGGACGGAGAATACCGCGCGCAGGTCTTTGTTGGCGCCCTGATCCTTGAACTTGCTGGTGCCGTTGTAAGCGTGATACTGCCAATCAGATTGAGCCACACCCATATCGAGCTCGCCGGCACGGATGGTATTGAGGTTATAGATAGAACCACCAGTACTCTCTACGGAGCAGCGAATACCGTGCTCTTTACGCTTCTTGTTCACCAGACGACAGATCGCGCCACCAGTAGGGTAGTAAACACCGGTTACGCCACCGGTGCCGATGGTAATAAATTGCTGTTCGGCCAGTGCTGGCGTGCTGGTCAGTGTCGCGACGCCGAGTCCCAGGGCGGCCAGACCGTAGGTGCATTTTCTGAATAGTGACATAGTTGCCTCGTTCCTTTTTTTCAGTGTTGTGGTTGTTCTTGTGGGATCCTTGAGCGCGCCAACTTTGGTACAGCTAAGCTGGTGTCGCTAAAAATAACGCTTTGGCCTCGGGCCAAATCACATCTTCCACTATAGTCCATTCTTTTGCTCAAGCGATAGCCTGTTGTGCCATTGATACCAACCCGGTTTAACGGCCACAACAGCGTTTGAATTTTTTCCCGCTGCCGCAAGGGCAAGGGCTGTTCCTCCCCGGGGCAGAAACCCGGGCAGAGGGATCAATAAAAACCCACGTATTGTGTTCACGAATGAACTCGGATTTCTCATGGTGGCAATGGGTGTTCTGGTCGCCCTTGAGCTGATACCAGGCTTTGAATTCCACGCTACCGGAGTTTGAATGTTCGTCTCCGCTTTCAGTGCTTAAAATCTCCAGGCCTTGCCAGCTGGTGCGTGCAAGCCAGTCCTGAAGAGAGCGACGGTCCAGATTTGGTCGTTGGCTCGCCTGGGTGGTGGCTAACAGGTAATCAATGTTGCCCAGACTGAAAGCGCAATAGCGTGAGCGCATCAGCTGTTCGGCCCGGGTTGCTTTTTGTTCACCTCGATGCAGGGGCTGGCAGCAAACCTGATAGTTTTTGCCGCTGTTACAGGGGCACGGCTCGGTGTTGTTAATCGGTGTCATATTAGACAAATGGATAACCCTATGATGATCACGAGTTTCCTTCATGTTTCACAAGGTGTCGCATTTTACAAAAGAGACGTCTTGTACACAAAGGTTTCATCGGTTGTGATTCACAGTGTAGACCGATGCTGTCCCCTCTATCGGCCATGCAGTAGAATGGGCGCCTTCTTTTTATGCGTGTTCGGAGTTTTCATGCTTGCCGTGTATTTGCCTGTTGTCCGTGATCGCCGGATCGAATCTTGATGTTAAACGATGAGTTGAAAACCAGCATTCAGCAGGCCTATCGGCAGTTTCTTGAAAACAAGGAATTGAAGCCGCGTTACGGTCAAAAGTTGATGATTGCCGAAATTGCCCGAACCCTGGGTGCTATCGAATGCGACGATGAGGGTAAACGACAGTCGGATCCGGCGGTGGCCGTGGTGGAAGCGGGTACCGGTACCGGTAAAACCGTGGCCTATGCCCTGGCATCGATCCCCGTGGCCCAGGCCGCTGATAAACGCTTGATCATCTCTACCGCCACGGTGGCCCTGCAAGAACAGATCGTGTTCAAGGATCTGCCGGATATTCGACACAAGAGTGGCCTCTCCTTCACTTTTACCCTGGCCAAGGGGCGAGGGCGTTATGTGTGCCTGAGCAAACTCGATCAGCTACTGCAAAGCGGGCAGGAAAACGTGGCCACCATGGAGCTCTTTGCCCAGGAAGGTTTTAGCATTGATGTCGATGAGGGGGCGGTCAAACTGTACCAGGGCATGATCGATGAGCTGGCCACCAACCGCTGGGATGGCGACCGGGATAACTGGAAGGGCGAGCTCGATGACCAGCTATGGCGCACCGTCACCACCGATCATGGCCAGTGCAGCGGACGTCGCTGTACCAATTTTGGCCAGTGCGCTTTTTATAAGGCCCGTGAAGAACTGACCCGGGCCGATGTGGTGGTGGCTAATCACGACCTGGTCTTGGCGGATCTGGCTTTGGGCGGAGGAGCCATTCTCAGCGCACCCGCCGACAGCATCTATATCTTCGATGAGGGTCATCACTTACCCGATAAGGCGATCAATCATTTTGCCCACCATGGCCGGCTACGGGGTACGGAGAACTGGCTGGAACAAAGCACTAAGCAAATTCGTAAACTGGTCGCCCAGCAAGCTTTGCCGGGTGATCTGGGACGTTGGCTGGAACAGTTGCCCGATCGGTTGCAGGCCACTCTGGAGAGCCAGCAGCAGATGTTCGCGGTGGTAGAGTCCGCAAGCCAGTTCCCCAACCCCGACAGCTACCGGCCTAGCTTTCGTTTTGCCAATGGTATTGTGCCCGAGCCCATGCGGGAGTTGGCGGGTCATTTGAAAGCGCATTATTCAGGTATCTGCGAGCTGTTAACGCGACTCTGCGATGAACTCAAGGAGGCCATGGACGGTAAAGTCGATGGGGTGGATGTGATCGACGCCGAGGCCTGGTATCCGCTGCTGGGAGCCATGCTGTCCCGGGCCGATGCCGGGTTTGGTTTGTGGCAACTGTATTCCATTCAGGATCCTGAAGGCGAGCCGCCCATTGCCCGCTGGGTCTGGTTGCTCGAACAGGAGGGTAACTTCGATCTGGAGGTGGCCTGCAGTCCCATATTGGCGGCGCGAACCCTGAGGCAAAATCTCTGGAACAGCTGTTATGGCGCGGTGGTGACCTCCGCAACCCTGACCGCTTTGGGGCGTTTCGACCGCTTGAAAATGCGTGCCGGGATTCCGGACAGTGCCAATTGCGCGGTGGTGCCCAGCCCCTTTTATCATGAGGATGCAGCGAGCTTACGCATTCCGGCGCTCAACGCGGACCCTAAATCCCCCGACCAACACACCGAGGCGATCATCGATTGTCTGCCGGCGCTACTGGAGGAGCAGTCGGGCGCACTGGTACTGTTTTCTTCGCGCCGCCAGATGCAGGACGTTTTTGCCGGCATAGGCCGGCAATGGCAGCAACGGATTTTGATGCAAGGAGATCGTTCGAAGCAGGAGCTGATCAGCCAGCACCGCAAGCGTATCGATGATGACAAAACCAGTGTCATCTTTGGTTTGGCCAGCTTTGCTGAAGGGGTCGATCTGCCTGGCGCCTACTGCGAGCAGGTGATCATTGCCAAGATCCCTTTCGCGGTACCGGATGATCCGGTAGAGGCAGCGTTGGGGGAATGGATTGAATCCCGGGGGGGTAACCCCTTTATGGAGATCAGTGTGCCGGATGCGTCCGTTCGTCTGGTGCAAGCCTGCGGGCGGTTGCTGAGAACCGAATCGGATCGAGGCTCCATTACTATTCTGGATCGGCGACTGGTCAGCGCCCGATATGGGCGCGCACTGCTCGATGCCTTACCGCCTTTCCAGCGTCGTATCGATTAGTACAGGCTGGGGCTCATTTTGAATTAACTTGCTGACCAATAAATAAACGCAGTACAACACTGCCAATAATAAGAACTTTCAGGTAGGAGAACAGGTATGCAAGCTATCCCGATTCGGGGTTATTTCGATCTCAAATTCGAGCCGTTGCGTGAAGCCTTCGCGGAGCTTTTTGTCGAAGGCGAAGAGCTGGGGGCGGCCCTGAGTGTGAGCCTCGGGGGTGAAACGGTAGTCGATCTCTGGGCCGGCCATGTTGATAAAGAGCAGACAGAAAGCTGGCAACAGGACAGCCTGGTAAACCTCTTTTCCTGCACCAAGGGCATCGCCAGTGCCGCTATTCTGATGCTGGTGGAGCGTGGCAAATTGTCACTGGAGGCTCCCGTTGCCCAGTATTGGCCAGAATTTGGCTGCAAGGGTAAGGAGGCTATTCGGGTCGAGCAGCTGTTGTGTCACAGCGCGGGCCTGTCAGCTATTCATCCTGATGTCGGCGATGAAGAGCTGTTCGATTGGCACTGCATGGTGAACTACGTTGAGCAGGAATCCCCCTGGTGGGAGCCCGGCAGTCGCCATGGTTATTCGCCAGTCGTGTTTGGCTGGACTATCGGCGAGCTGTTTCGCCGGGTGGCGGGAGAAACTCTGGGGCAATTTGTGCAGCGGGAACTGATGCAACCTCTGGAGCAAGAGCTGTACATTGGCCTGCCCGAACACTGTGATTCGAGAGTTGCGCGCATGTCACGAGGCTCCATCACGGAAATTCCTGATACGGCAGTGATGCGAGAGATCATGAGCAACCCCAAGGGCGTCACCGCTCGGGCGTTTACCAACCCGATGTCGGTGATGAACTCCACCAACAAACCCGAGTGGCGTCGAATGGAGCTTTGCTCGGCGAATGGCCATGGTACCGCCCGTAGCCTGGCTGTGTTTTACGATATGTTGGCCAACGGTGGGCGTTATCGTTCGCACCAACTGTTGGATGCCGGGTTGATCGAACAGTCGCGACAGCAGCAGGTGTCTGGTGAGGACGAGGTGTTAAGGTGCTCAACCCGGTTTGGTTTGGGGTATCTGCTGCACCAGAACGAACATCTGGCCAGGCTAGGGGGAGAAGGTAACTTCGGTCATCAGGGTGCCAGCGGGGCGCTGGGCTTTGCCGATCCGGCTAACCAGCTGGGGTTCGGCTATGTGTGCAATCGAATGGGCAGTGCCGTGCTGGTTGATCCGCGCGCCGACCGTTTGATCGACGCGCTCTACCGCTGTTTATAGGGGGTGTTCAGCGGCTCGCCATTGAGGCCGTTTGCGGTGATGGGTTAGTCGAGGTACAGCGTTTTTAGCTGTTCAACCAGCAACTGGGCTTTTTCCAGCTGAAGAGGGTTCAACTCGGCTGCCACCTGCTGTTGAGCGGTCTGGGCCTGTTGCTGAACCGGGGAGGCTTGCTCGCCACTGAGGGTCAGCCAGAGATAGGCGCTGATCAGATTACGGTCGGCGCCGCGGCCATTAAAATAGGCTTGGCCAATATAGTACTGACCGAGAGGGTTCTGCACTTGCGCGGAGTCTTTATAGAGGGCGAAGGCCTGCTCCAGATCCTTCTCTACACCATTCCCGGTCTCGTAGGCCTGGCCCAACAATGCCTTGGCACTGGCATCCCCGGCATCGGATGCTTTTTTCAGTTCGGCGATCGCCTGGGTGGTCTTGCCAGCGTTGAACAGGGCCTGGGTATCAGTGTAGAGATCGGCTTGGACTACTGAACTGAGGGCCAGTAATAGACTGGAAAGTAAGGCTGGTAATCTGGTCATGGAGATCCGCTTCCGTCATGAGTTGTTCGGCTGCGGCGCATTATAGAGGATTCGCTGGGCAATCCCAATGCGACGTTTTGTCCAATGTTTACAAAGTGTCACGGCGTGGAAGCAGATTCGTAGCCGTCGAACCGTTATAATCGCGATCCCTAATCGGCGGGTGTTAACACGCCTGCTCTGTTGTAAGCCAAGAGTATGAGTCAGTTCATTGATGGATACCTACAAGGATATAAGGCCCTATCGGGATCATGAAGTACGAGAGGTATTGGATCGCCTGCTGCAGGATGATGCCTTTATCGCTACCCTGAGTCGATTTCGTTTTCCCCGATTAAGTCGCTGGTTTTCGGTGGTCTTGCACCCCCTGGTGCGCACTATTTTGAAGCGTGAATTGGCCGGAGTCATCGATGTACACAGCCTGCAGGAAAAGGTGGAAAGCTACGTCGACCGTACGATCCGTAAAACCACCACCTCGGTCAGCTACGAAGGGCTCGACCGGTTGCAATCCGACCGGCCCTACCTGTTTATGGCGAATCATCGCGATATTGTTATGGATCCCACCTTCGTCAATTTTGCGGTGTACCACCAGGGTTTGAAGACGCCCCATATCGCCATCGGGGACAACCTGCTGAAACAGCCTTTTGTCAGCGACCTGATGCGCCTCAACAAGAGCTTTATCGTTAATCGTTCCGCCCAGGGCCGGCGTGAAAAGCTGGCGGCCTTCCAGCAACTGTCCGGCTATATCAACCATACGATTGCTGACGGTGATTCCATCTGGATTGCCCAGCGGGAAGGGCGCGCCAAGGACGGTAATGACCAGACCGACAGCGCGATCATCAAGATGCTGACCATCAGTCAAAAGGGCCAGCCCTTTAATGAGGTGATTGAACGTTTGCATATTGTGCCGGTGTCGATCTCCTACGAATTTGACCCCTGCGATGGTTTAAAAGCCAAAGAGCTGTACGAAACCGAGCAGCATGGCAGCTATAGCAAGGAAGAGGGCGAAGACGACCGTAGTATTGTGGCGGGAATTGTTGGCTTCAAGGGACGTGTGCACCTGGCCTTTGGTGAACCCCTGGGCGCTGAATATGAAGATGCCAAGCAGGTGGCTGCCGAGGTGGATCGTCACATGTGGCAGTCGTATCGTTTGTTCCCCATTAATTATCTGGCGTTTAAATATCTGCAGGCCGATTATGAGGATCTGGCACAGGTTGAGCTAACCGCGGCCCAGCTGGGTAGCAAGGCCGAGCAAGCCGATTTTGAAGAGCGCCTGAGACTCTGTCCGGTCGAGCACCGTGATTGGTGGTTGAAAATGTACGCCGCGCCGGTGGTCAATCGATTGCGCTCGACACAAGCGAATTAACGCCGAGCGGAGTTCGAATCCCCTCGCTGGCGTTTTTGCCGCAACAGCTCATTGTCGGCTTCTTTCAACAGGGCCTTAACGCTGCTGGCTTGTTCGGCTGAGGGTGCGCTGATGCCGCAGCTCAGGCGGATGGGTACCAGTTTGCGGTTCATCAATAACGGGTTGGCCTCAAAATAGTCCTCTATACGCTGACGCACATGACGTGCGTCATATCGGCTCTGGTTGGCCAACACCACGACAAACTCATCCCCGGCAAAACGAAAAACCCGGTCATTGGCACGCACCAACTGGGTTAAACCCTGGGCCACATGCACCAACACGGCGTCGCCAAAATCGTGCCCATACTGATCGTTAATCTGTTTGAAACGATCGCAATCGATAAACAACACCGCCATGGATGCCTGGTAGCGTTCGCAGCGTTCCAGTTCATGCTGCAGGTGGATCTCCATCTCCCGTCGGTTGAGCAGTCCGGTCAGAGGATCGCGGGTGGCCAGGTATTCGAGCCGCTCCCGTGAAATCACGTTGGACAGACAGATGGATGCCTTGACCGATAATTGTTCCAGGTGAAAGGTACCGAGCTCCGGGTGGTAACGCTCACTGTCACTGTCTCCGAGCATGATGGCCCCAACCAGCTGCTGGTCCAGAATTAACGGAATAACTGCCAGTGATCGTATTTCACCAAAGTAATGAGCAGGTATCAGGTGGCTGAGCTCATCCAGGGTGTTACTGAGCAGAGGTCGGTTGCCCTGGTTGGAAAGGCTGATCAGTTCGCTGCTGTCGAGGCTGTGCAGATGATGCTGCAGCCAATAGGAGTCGCGAAATTTCTCATTCAGATTAGGAATCGGATTGTCGGTTAACAGGGTCAGCCAGACGTACGGAATATCAAAGCCGGATTTGATCCGTTTTACCAGTTTTTCAAACAGATCATCGCTGTGATCGCTGGATAGAATGGATACTTCGATATCAAATAGCTTGCGGGCAATCTCTTCGTTCGCTTTCAGGGTTTCTATAAGAGATTGAATATCGCTCACTGTTCAGGGCCCTGTCAGGATTCCTTCGTGCGTTGCTGTTCGTAATCGGTGGCCAGCTGGTTGAAATGCGCTTCAAAGGCGTCGCGTTTGAGGCGCCGAGCAATGACGTTAGCATATTCGGTTTCTAGAAACTGAAGTTTTTCCTCGTCGTCCTCACACAGGGAACGCAGGAAATCCCGTTCGGCCCAACGTTTGATCAGTCGGTAAAGGTAAAAATGGAACAGTAGGGCGCTTAACGTCGACACTACTATAATTACGTATACCATAATCCGGTGCTTATCCTCATACTGGTAGTATTCTAGTGCCGAGTATACTGCACAGCAGGATCTGCGGGCGAGACAGGGATTACTATTCTTTTGGAGGTTTGTGATGAAACGAAATTATATGCTGGTGGCATTTTTGAGCCTGTTTGTGTTGAGCGGTTGTGTCTCCAACCTGTCCGGAACCAGCTATTCCCGCGATGAAGCCCGTCAGGTTCAACAGGTCAAGCTAGGCGTCGTGCTGGACGTGCAGCTGGTGCAGATCGAAGGTACCAAGTCAGGTATAGGCGCGATCGCCGGTGGTGCCGCCGGTGGTATTGCAGGCTCAACCATTGGCTCTGGCAAAGGCAGCGACATTGCCGCAATCGCCGGGGCTGTGGCCGGTGGTCTGCTCGGTGGTCAGGCGGAAGAGGCCTACACTCGGGAGCAAGGCGTCCAGTTGACGATTGAACTGAGCGATGGCACCTATATCTCCGTAGTGCAGCAAGCCGATCCCAATGTGCAGTTTTACAAGGGCGACTCGGTCAAAGTGCTGACTGCCAATGGGGTGTCACGGGTGATCCAGTGATCTGAGCGACATTGGTCTGGCAGCCTGCAGCAAGGCTGCCGACAGATTTGCCACTCTAAAGCCATGATCCCGTCGGGTCGTGGCTTTTCTTTTGGTCCGGGGTGGAAATTATTATACTGCCGGCCTGAAAGTTTTTGGCCCCAGGCCCTGTCCCTATTGACCATGAATGATAAACAGAACCTCTTTAACTCCCTGGTGGAGGCCTATCAAAAGCCTCTGTATCGCTACGGTTACTGGCTTTGCGGTGATCGCACCATAGCCGAAGATCTGGTGCAGGAAACTTTTTTACGGGCCTGGCGGGCGTTGGATTCCCTGCAAAGCATGGGGGCGGCCAAGTCCTGGTTGATCACAATATTGCGCCGCGAGAACGCCCGTCGTTTTCAACGCAAGTCCCTGGATTACAGCGATCTGCCGATGGAGTCTCTGGTAGATGAGCGTTCTTCAGAAGGCTTTTCTGCTGAGCTGGAAAGCCTGCGGGTCGGAATTGCCAATCTGGAAGAGATGTACCGTGAACCCCTGTTGATGCAGATGGTGATGGGTTTTACCCAGGAGGAGATCTCGGAGCAGATGGAGATTCCGGCCAATACGGTGGCCACCCGGTTGAGACGTGCGCGTCTGCAACTGCGTGACCTGTTGATGGATGAGGAAGAGGAAATGGGAGGGGCGACTCAATGAATTGCATGGAATTTCGTCGGATCTCTCTTGAAGATCCCCAACATATGGGTGATGAAGCGGATCAGCATCTTGAACAGTGTACTGCTTGTCATACCTATTATCGCGGCTTGCTGCAGCAGGAACGCCTGCTGGAAAAAGCCTTTGCGATCGAGGTCCCCGATGACCTGGCGGCGCGAGTGACGCTGCGCCAACGGCTTGAGGAGCAGGGAGACAGCGCCGTCACCATGCTTCCCACCAGGGATAATGTGGTAGCGCCGGTTAAGTGGCGTAAATGGGCCACGGGCTTTGCTCTGGCCGCCTCGATTGTTGCCGTAACCCTGGGTATTAATCTTCGCACCCAGGGTAACCCCGCCCAGATTGCCCAGATGCTGGTCGATCATGTCGAGCATGAAGCCTATACCCTGCAATTACAGGATGCGGTAACCCAGGGGCGACTCGCCTACACCTTGAACAATGTCGACATTGAGACTCTGGCTCATCTTGGCGGAGTAACCTTTGCCGGCAACTGCCTGATCGAGGGCCAGCTCGCAGCGCACCTGGTCGTGCAAACGGAATCCGGCCCGGTGACCATCCTGATGATGCCCAACAGCGAGCTGCGGCCCTTTGACTACTCCAGCGCCGATGCCACTCGGGTGCAGACCGTCGCGTTGGAAAGAGGCTCACTGGCCTTGATTGGCCCCGAAGCCGTCGATCTGGATCGTGTTCGCGAACGGGTGATCAGTTCGGTGCGAGTGCTGAGGATTTAGGTGCGCGCAGTGTGCCTTTGGTCGATAGGGTCGTGAGGTTGCTACCCCTATAATGCATTGCTCATTCGGCGTCATAAAAAAGCCCGCAACGCGGGCTTTTTTATGACTTAAGGGCTCTGACCTCTTGCATGCTCTTAAATAATTGGAGCCTTCGTAACGCCGATCGGCTGGGCGCGTCGACGTAGGCGAGTAAAACCAAGCACAATGAGTACGCTTAGCATCAGCGGCAGGGTTCCCACCGTCGGCACAGTAGCAGTCTCAATAGCTGCGATGGCTCTATCCCCCCACACCTGATGGACAACCCCGTTGGGGTGTACCCTGTCGTTTAGCAGGAGCGTATTCGGATCGATACCAGCGTCCAGGCAGCTGTCCCCGGGTATTGCGAAGCTTTCACGACAAGGCCCGGCGCCCGTAATGCCAAACAGGGTTCCACCGTTAATGATGTCATCAACAAGCTCATCAAACACTGCCTGGGTATTGAACTCGATAACATTGAAGCCTTCCAAACGAAGCAGCGAAATGTTGTTCGCTAGCTGGTCATTAAATAAGGTGGCGGAAAATCCAAAGACTGGGTCAAAGCCCAGAGGCAGGTTGGGCACGAAAAAATCATCGAACAGAGAACGGTTTATCGCCGCAATTGACCTGATTCCGTCGGTGACATCATCTGCTGCATCCAGCGGGTCCAGTCCCTGAAATATATCATTGCCGCCAAAAAGGACGGATACCAAGGGATTGGTACCGGGTGCGGGACCTGCCGACTTAGGTGGGTCAGCTGGGGGTGTCGGGAGGGGGGTATTAGTGGCGAGTGAGTGCTGAAAAACACCAATCTGCCCGTTAAAGGTATTCAGCGGTGGCGCCGGGTTGGCGTTGATGTCGCCCGCCGTGGCGCCGCCCAGTGCAAGATTTCCCGTGTCCAGACCGGAGCTTATAAATAGCTCTTCGATATGTTCCGCGTAAGTCGGTCCGTTGCTGAAGCGACCGTTCAGACTGGGTGCTTGCAGCACACCGGGACCAAGTTTGCCGTCATCCGTAAGGCTGTCACCAAAAGAGTAGAAGCTGGTGTAGTAATCGGTCAGCATACCAGCCGTTGCCGGACTGGAGAGCAGGGCCAGCATCATTGTTGCGCTGAAGAGTTTATTCATTCTCACCCCCAAGAGTTCTGCTTGTTTATGCCGATCCGGGTAATGTAAGCATTCGCGAAAACGATCTATGAAGTTTTGTTGTTATGGATCAGCAACCATTAAGGCACCTCTGATTAATTCAGATGAACTCTGGCTTTCAGGCGAATCCAGAATCGCGGCACGTCTTTGCAGTAAGGTCCAGACCTTTCAAAAA
>NZ_JAKSDZ010000057.1 GCF_023509475.1 Aestuariirhabdus haliotis
GTTCAGGTCTCGACATGAACGGCGAGCTTCGCCTTGATAAAAACCATTTTAGGATCCGCAGAGATCTATCCGAATTAATCAGAGGTGCCTTAATGTATTCATTCCATCCCTTTGAAAGGACTCTACATGAAAAAGCTTCTCCTGCTGCTGACCCTCGTCCTGGTAGGCGTGCTCGTCGTTGCGCCCTACTTTGTTGGCACCGAAGCCGAGCAGATTTATACCCGCGAAGTCGCCCGCTTGAACCAACAAGCGGTCAATTCCGGAATCGAAAACATCGAGCACGACTACCAGCGCGGCGTATTTAGCAGCCAGTCAATTCTCACCTTTGATGTTCGTATCGAACAGGAAAAGGTCGTCGTCGTTCTGCAATCGGACATTTCTCATGGCCCTGTACTCTTTACTGACCAAGGCCTGAGCACCGGTCTCTATGCCTCTCGGGATCAGCTGTCTCTGCAGGAAGTGCCCTCTGATGTGGCTGAATTTCTGGAGCAAACCCTGGGTGGTAAGCTGATGACCGCCTCAACCCGGGTCGATTTCCAGCAGCAGCTGCATACCCTCGCGCAGATTGCTCCCTTCGTGTACTACCAGGAAGGCAATGAGCTGGATTTTGGTGGCGTGGACATGGACATGATGGCTGACCTCACGACCGACAGCTGGTCCGGAACGCTCTCGATCCATCCGATCAGCATCAAGGATGAGCGCGATACCATCACCCTCAGCAAAGCCAGTGGCTCTTTTGATGCCACCATGATTGACCCGGCTGCAGCTCTGGCAGTGGGTGAGTTTTCCCTGCTGTTCGACGCGCTCGATATCAAAACAACCGAACTCAACACGACCCTCAAGCAAATTTCGTTAACCGCCAACCAGAAACTGGTCGATGGCAAGATAACGCTGGATGAGCGTATTGCGATCGGCTCTATTGAAGCTCCCATGCCAGTAACCGCAGCCAGCTATGAGTTCAAACTGTCGAATCTGGATCCTGCCGCAATTGCGTTATGGTCGCAACTGGCCAGCCAGATCGATCAACAACTGTCGGTGAATCCTGACGAGATGGAAGCGGAGCTACGCACCCTAACCAGCACTGTTTTTCAGCCAGGCCTGAGCCTTAACCAGGAACTCAAACTGGACGCCTATGGCGGCACCCTGGATATTACCGCCGACTTGCGTTATCTGGGGCTGGCCGATGGCCTTCATCCCATGGACATTCAAGAGCCGTTGGTCCTGCTGGACATTGTCGAAGCCGATCTAACAATTACCGCCGACGAGGAAGCCATCAATGCGAGTCCGGCAGCAGGCATGGTTACAATGTATGTTGAGCAAGGCTTACTGGTGCGTGAAAACGGCCAGCTCGTACTCCGGGGCAAACTGCAAGAAGGGGAAGCGACCCTGAACGGCCAGCCTTTCCCTTTGCGTGAAATTTTGCAGCAACAGATGCAACCGGCTCCAGCTGTTCAGTAACCCCTGCCGAAGCCTGCCCCAGGATTAGCTGATCCTGGGGGCTTCCCGGCATAATTCGATCCAGCGGCGAATGCCCGCACTGCGGTATTTGCTGCGGTGGAGAATAAAGTAAAAGTGCCGGGAAAAATCTCTCCCTGGCACCGCCAGCGGTACCAGGGTTCCTCGCCTGAAAGCATCCCGCAGCGCTACCATCGACAGACACCCCACCCCCAAACCGGCTTCCACGGCCCGCTTGATCGCCTCGGTGTGCTGTAACTCCAGACGCACATCCAGCTCAGGAAGCACACCGTGCAACGCCCGCTCGAATGTTTGCCGAGTACCGGAACCCGGTTCGCGCAATATCCAGGGAGTTTGACGCAGGGCCTGCTCATCCAGACTCCCCAGCGTCGCTAATCGATGTTCGGGAGCACAAAAGGCCACCAATCGGTCTTCCCGCCAGGAAATGATTTCCAGCTCCGGGTGATGCAACTCCCCTTCGATCAAGCCAATGTCCAGGTCAAAATTCAGCACCTGCTGGACAATCTGGGACGTGTTGGCAACCTCAAGCGATACCCGAGCACCTTCCTGCTCGCTCATATAGCGGGACATAATACCTACCGCCAAATAATTCCCAATCGTCAGTGTGGCACCCACCGTCAAGGCACCGGGGGTACGATGTTGAGATAAAGCCTGCTCCAGATCCTGCGCCTGTTCGAGCAACGCTTCCGCCGCCGGCCGTAACAGCCTCCCCAATTCGTTCAACTGCAACCGTTTGCCAACTCGATCAAACAGCTGAATGTCGAATTGCTGCTCCAGATCCCGCAAGGCGCTGCTGGCCGCCGACTGGGACATCGATAATCGCTGAGCGGCGCGGGTGATATTTTCAGTGTGAGCAGCCGCTAGAAATACCTCTAGCTGGCGAAAGCTGTATTTCATACCTCCCCCTCTTGTTATCTGTTTTTCCGATTACCGGTATCGGTATTATCCATTTTACCGATATAGGACCGAATGACTATAGTAGGCGCCAACTCCTGCCATCTCCTTGAGAATTACCTATGAGTGCATTGCTTCGCGAACAGGTCACCAATGTCCAACACTGGAACGACACTTTGTTCAGCTTCAAAACCACCCGCAGCCCGAGCCTTCGCTTCAAAAACGGTCATTTCATCATGATCGGCCTGGAATTGGAGGGTAAGCCCCTGATGCGTGCCTACAGCATTGCCAGCGCTAATCACGAAGAGGAACTCGAGTTTTTTAGCATTAAGGTGCCCGACGGCCCCCTAACCTCGAAGCTGCAAAACCTCAATGTCGGTGACGAGATTGTGATGAGTAAAAAACCCACCGGCACACTGGTCCAGGATCACCTGCTGCCCGGTAGAAATCTTTATTTACTCAGCACAGGGACTGGCCTTGCACCCTTTTTGAGCATCATCAAGGATCCGGAAATTTACGAGAATTTTGATCGAGTCATCCTCACCCATGGCGTGCGCTATGTGTCAGAACTGGCCTACCAACAGATGATCAGTGAAGAGCTACCCAACAACGAATACTTCGGTGATATGGTGAAGGACAAGCTGCTTTACTACCCCACCGTGACCCGTGAAAAATACACCAACAATGGACGTCTGACCGACCTGCTGGTCAGCGGCAAGCTTTCAGCCGATCTCGGCCTGCCCCCCCTCAGCCTCGAAAATGATCGTTTTATGCTCTGTGGCAGCCCCAGTATGTTGAAAGAGTTCTGCGGAATTCTCGACGCCAAAGGTTTTGAAGAATCCCGTCATGGCGTACCGGCCCATTATGTTATTGAGCGCGCATTCGTGGAGCAGTAATACCCGCTTCAACCACACCAACGCTTTGCCTGCGGCTCTAGCTGTCTGCAAAGCGTTGCAAGGCGTCTCCTGATAAACGGTAAATAATCCATTCGTCCTGCGGTTCGGCGCCCAGGCTTTTGTAAAAGCCGATGGCCGGCTCATTCCAATCCAAAACCGACCATTCAAAACGCCCGCAACCTTCCTCTACCGCCTGTTTCGCCAGATACCTGAGCATAGATTTTCCAGCACCACTTCCGCGCTCCTCAGGCGTGATATACAGATCCTCCAGGTAGAGTCCTTTGCGGCCTAACCAGGTTGAGTAATTATAAAAGTAGACCGCATAACCAACTGCGATTCCATCACGCTCGCAGAGCAAAGCCGAAGCCGGTGAACCCTCACCGAACAGCGATGACCGAATGCCTTCGGCATCTGTTTTTACCTCATGTTCGGCTTTTTCATATCGCGCCAATTCCCGAACAAAACGCTCGATTATAGTGACATCCGCTTCGATGGCTGGGCGAATTGTAATCATGCAGGGCTCTCCTTAAGTTAACGACACCAACTTCACAACGATCACGACGAACCGTCGCTTATGTATATTTCCATGGAAAAACAGCGAGTTAGAATATAACAACGAAGACTGCCCGGACACCGTTATCACCAGGCCCAGCCTATGGGCGGGAAAAACCGTATAAAATTCACAAAACTATCGGCATACAACGATTGACGCCACCAAGATAGCGTGTAAACTCGATTACAGCCTGAAGGTATGGCTGTATTGTATGGTTACCGTAAGACGCTTTCCTAGAAGTTCGTCCTGTAGACATAAGAAATACCCCCATCTTTTCAGCAAAAACGCCCCTCGGGGTAATTCGTGTTAGTTTTACAGGATTTTAAGCAATGTCTAATACCACCACTGGTACCGTTAAGTTCTTCAACGAAACTAAAGGCTTCGGCTTCATCGAGCAAGAGTCTGGTCCTGACGTGTTTGTTCACTTCAGCGCTATCCAATCTGACGGTTTCCGTACTCTGGCCGAAGGCCAGAAAGTACAGTTCACCGTTACTCAAGGCCAGAAAGGCCTGCAGGCTGAAAACGTAGTACCTGTTTAAGGTCAACGTTTAGCTCTGTTGCCGCGGGACCTTAGGGTCCCGTAGCATTTTCGTTTCCAGCACGACTTTCCTTGTTATTGCCGACGCTTGTCCATTAGCGTTACAGCTCTCTGCTACTCCCTTTCACGCTCAATAATTCCCGATAGCCACACCTGTCAAAACCCGATTTTTCAGTGCAACGCGCGCCCGCAGCCGCTAAACGCCTGACCTTGCCAGGTTATCGCCACCGTCGACGCAAACGTCTCGCCACTCATGCTATCCCGGCAGACCCTGCCCTCGATGCGAATCTCCAATGCTTGTTCAGGTACGCGATAAAGCGTGAGGCGGGCAGCCGAATCTAACCGGGGTTCAGGCAAACTGAAATCAAGCCGGGATTGGCCGTATTGGGTGACCAGACGGGACATCATCCCCTGGCCAATTTCCAGGTACCATCCCGGCTCATTACCCACCGCACGATAGTCGTAACCATTGAGCTTTGACGCTTCCCAGATGGCAGCCCTGCGATCATTGCGACAGTGATAACTATCCCCCTCGAAGCTTAGGACAGCCGTGTCACCCTCACGCATCAGGCTATATCCCTCACCGCTATAACCTTCACCGCCGTAAACCGGCTTCAGGGCCAGGGTCCTCCTGGGCAAAAACAGCCATAACTGCTGTTGCTCTTGCCGTGCAACGAAACGATAGTCGGGATCACATTGATAAACCCAGGTATTGGCAATACTGGCCGGCTGCTGCCAGCCCGGGTCGCCGGGGGCTGCGCAGCCCATCAACACAATAACCATTGCAAACAACAGCCCGAAGCCAGAAACACCTGACCTGGAGGTTTTGACTAACTTTCCAGCCATACCTGATGCACCCAGTGCCACACGGTTTCCCAGCGCTCTTCGGCAATGCCGTCCTCACTCCACAACAGCACCTCTCCCCCTTCATCCACCGCGTAATAGCGACCCTTATCCTCGCACAGGGGAATGTATTCCCGAGGCAACCCCAAAGACCAGGCGAGCGCCGCCACTTCGGGCAAATAGGTATGTAATTGTGGATCACTGGCGGTCACCGGCTCCAGACTGCCATAGACAACATCACTTGCGTTTAGCAGGTACTGGCGCATTGCGAAAGGAATGGGGATCAGAATCTGCTCTTCCACTTCGACCAGCTCATCTTCCGTTGGCAGCTCAACGGGAAAGGGCACCGTTTCGGCACGTTCGCGTAACTCGTCGATCACTTCTTCCATTACCACTCCCCATGCCCGCAGGCGCTTTGCTAATGACCGTCGGCAGTTTACACGGCAGTCGTCATTGAATCACTGACTGGTTGTTGCGGCGCTAACTCTTAGGGCACCTCTGATTAATCATCGGCTCTCTGCTTGATCACAGACAACAGTGCGGGAAATGCAGGGTTGTCTGCGCCCCCCAACAATTCAAAAAGCGCCATCTCGACGCTGGTCAGCTGTGCGCCATCCCCCACCAGGCGATCCAGAGCCAGCTGACGGTTGTTCGGATCGCGAGAAGCCACAGCGTCGGCGACCACCTGAACTTCATAGCCTGCCGCCAGCAGATCACTGGCCGACTGATAAACACACACATGAGCTTCAATGCCACAGAGCAACAGCTGTTGCGCACCACTGGCGACAATGGCAGCCCTGATACCAGGCTCGGCCCAGCCGCTGAAGCTTTGCTTAACCAGTGGACTACGGCCCTCGAGCAAACCAACGAACCGGGGCAAAGTACCGCCAAGACCCTCCGGATTCTGTTCCATCCAGATGATCGGCAACCCAAGCGTAAGGGCGCCACGCAGCAACTGTTCCAAGCGATGGAAAAGCTGCTCAGCTTGAGGCATCTGTTGTGCCAGCTTGCCCTGCACGTCAATAAACAACAGAGCGCTATTATCAGGATGTAACATCGATATCGCCTCCTGTGATGATTACCCGCGGCAAACGGATTAACCCGTTGCCAGCCAGATCCCGACCCCCATCATCAGGCTGCCGGCGATACGGTTGAGCAAACGGACATTGCCACTTTTTTGCAAGAAATGCCGTAGAGATCGTCCCCCACTGGCATAGGCCAGCATACAGACAAATTCACTGCACAGAATTATACCCACCAGCAGGCTTAGCTGGGGAAGCAAGGCAGACTGGGGGTTAATAAAGGGGGGTAGCAGCGACACCATAAACGCCCAGCCTTTGGGGTTGGCTATCGCAGTCACCAACCCCTGAAGAAAAAGCATACGCCCCGGCACATGAGGCAGATCTTCGATAGCATCGGTAATCGCCATCTTGCCCCGCGAACGCCACATCTGCACCCCCAGCCACACAAGGTAGGCGCCCCCGACATATTTCAGCAACAGGAACAGAGCCGGGTAATTCAGCATAATAGCTGCCACACCCAATACGGCTGCGACCGAAACCAGTCCAACGCCGATCAACTCCCCCCACATCATCCATAGAGTACGACGCACACCGATGGTCATACCCATGGTCATTGCCAAAGTCATACACATTCCCGGGGTAGCGGAAACCAGTAGAAAGGTGGGGATAAATACCAACAATACTGAAAGTTCGATCATTGCATTACGCTTCTTAAACTACCCATAAACTCCTCATGCGTGCTGCCCGATCAAGCACCTTGTCCCCCACCTCAAGGCTGGGGCAGAACTAGTGGCCAGGTTCCCACTCTGCATACGCCGGCAAGCTATCGGTATCCGCCAGAAAACCTCGCCGATGGCTGTCCCAGATGCGCTGAACCGGTTGCGTACCAGGATCATCGTCCAGGGAGGCGACCCGCAAGACCCAGGGCATACCGTCGCGGCGAGCTACCAACTGAGAACCACAACAGCGACAAAAATATCGGATTTTCCCGGGCGACGATTCGTATTGGCTCAACTCAGATTCACCTTGCAACCACCGGAAATGTTCCGGCGCCACGGCTGCAGCCGTATTATAAGCTGCACTATGAGCTTTCTGGCAAGTGAGACATGAGCAATGCTGTATCGGTGAATCCAGCTGATCCACCTCATACTGAACCTTCTTACACAAGCAACTTCCCTTAAGCATTCTACCCTCCCTGCTGATATATAATGCGGTTGATCAACCGATGTCGATGGCCAGGTCAGGCAATCAAAAAGAGTATCGGCATCATGACAGATTGCGGCGCATGGTGCAGTTAAACAGGTGCTCGCCACGCAGCGAAACCCGGTTATAAGCGACAACCTCGAACCCCTGACGCCGAAAAAACGGCTGCGCTAACTTGCTGGCATCAACCGTCATCGCGATACATTCCGCGGCCAAGAACTGCTCGAGGCAACGATTAAAAAGTGCCAATGCGATCCCTCTGCGTTGGCAATCAGGCGCTACGTACAAGCAATCAATATGACCTTCCCGCGTTGACTCTTCTCCGTGCCCCTTGACGGTGATCAGTACAGAAGCAAACCCGACCAGCTCCCCCCCCATCCAGGCAACATGAGGATTCATCTCGTTTAATCGCTGCTGCCACCATTGGTAGTCGGGAGGAGTAGGCGCCCAGGCTTCTCGCTCATTGGCGGAATAAACCATTTCCTCTATGCCATGTACCGCCGCATGAAACAGATCGGCCAGATCATGGGCATCCTCGGGCCGATAGGTTTCTACGCGTACCCCAGGGTCAGAGTAAAGTTCGGCCATCAAACAGATCTGCGTCCAGCTTCCAGCTCTCCAGCTCATCCACACAACCAAGATTGGCGCGGAAGGCTCCGGGCTTTCGCAGCGTTTCATTAAAGGTGTGCACACCGCAACGCTTACAGAAATAATGTTTGGCGACATTGCTTCCGAACTGATAAAGCTCCAGATCCTTCTCGCCAGACTCAATGACTAACTGATCGCGATCGATCACATCCGGCGTCAGCAACACACCCTTGCGAGCGCACAACGAGCAATTACAACGCAGGCCCCGTTCGATGGGTGCGTGCTCAAAGCGAAAGCGCACGTTACCGCAATGGCAACTTCCCTGGTAAGTGGTCATAAAATCCTCCTGGCTACGAATGGAAACAGCCTACCCATGCTAGCCGAGGAGTTGGAACCTGCGCAATAAGCTCGTCAATTTGTTCGCTTGCTACTGACCAGAGCGAGAGAGCAGATCAGTTATCACCACCACGGTAACTCAGGGGCACACGGCCGGTCATACGAGTAAGCAACTCATAACCTATGGTCCCCGCGTGACTGGCGACCTCATTGACCGGCAGCTCTTCGCCCCACAGTACCACCCGGTCATTGAGTGAAACTGGCGGCAGATCGGTAACGTCGACCGTTATCATATCCATGGACACGCGCCCAACCAGCGGCGCCCGCCGCCCATTCACCAGCACCGGGGTTCCACTGGGCGCATGACGGGGATAACCATCCCCGTAACCGATGGCCAGGGTTGCAATCACCGATGGTCGATTGGCGACCCAGCTACGGGCATAACCGACGGCTTCACCCGCCTCTATATGACGCAAACCAATGACCGCACTGGTCAACGTCATTACCGGCAGAAGTTTGTCGGCAACAGCCTGGGGCTGTTCAAACGGAGAGGCACCATAGAGCATAAACCCGGGACGATTCCATTCTGCCCTGGCTTTTGGCCAGGCCATGATAGCAGCAGAATTCGCCAGGCTTTTTGGCGCTTCGATACCCTTACAGGCGGCATGGAATTTTTCAATCTGCCTTGGAGTAGAAGGGTCGGCTAAATTATCGGCACTGGAAAAATGAGTAACTATTACTATTTCATCATCGACCTGGGGCATCGCTTTCAACCGGGCATAGGCAGCAGGAAACACCGCAGGCTCCATACCCAGCCTGTGCATGCCAGTATCCAGTTTTATCCAAACACGCACCGGATGATCGGGGTTGCTGGCCTCGATCTGCTCCAGATGCTGGTTATTTTCGACCATCAACCAAAAGTCGGCCTGGGCGGCAATGGCCACTTCATCTGCGGTAAAGATGCCTTCCAGCAACAGTATGGGTTTACGAATGCCGGACGCCCGCAACTTTAGCGCTTCTTCGATACAAGCCACCGCAAACGCTGGCGTCAATGACTCCAACGCACGGGCACAGGCTACGGCACCATGACCATAAGCATTGGCTTTAACAACCGCTAAATTCTTTGACTGCGGCGCAACCTGTTGTGCCAGCCGATAATTATTACGCAAGGCGTTGAGATCAATCGACGCTTTAGCGGGCCTGCCCATCAACAATCTCCAGATCGGTTCTCTACTCTATGCTCTCTTGGTATATCAAGGCAGTCGCCAGAAAATCGGCACTGACTTGGCAACCCCGATTCAGCCTAGTAATCAAACTTGGCGGCGGCGTACAGTTGCGATGCCTGCTCCCATACCGGACCCACACGACCATCTCCAACCGGCTGACCATCGACTTCAATGACCGGAGCCATCTCCTTGGAGGAACTGGTAATCCAGACTTCATCGGCCGACAGCACCTCGTCACGATCGATATCCCGCTCTTCCACGGCAATCGTGCCGTCCTTGCGCAGAATATCAAGAATCATCAAACGGGTGATACCGGGTAAGATCTGATGATCAAGCCTGGGGGTCGCAACGACGCCATCCTTAACAATAAACACGTTGCAAGCACCGGCTTCGGTTAACAGGCCCTGGCTATTAAAGAGCAGAATTTCATTATTGCCGGCGGCATGACCTTCCTGAAAATGAAGCACATTGCCCAGCAACGCCGTGGATTTGATATTGCAACGTTTCCAGCGCAGGTCTTCGCCAATCGACACCTTGTAACCATGGGCGGTATTACGATCCGCCGGTTGGGGCAGGGGTATCTCAAACGCCATGCAAAATACTGTTGGCTCTACGCCTTCCGGGAAAGCGTGAAAGCGCTTGTTATCGGCACCCCGACTGACATGCAAGTAGATACCCAGATTACCGCCACCGTTACGTTCAACCAGTTCGGCGCACACCGAACGCCACCGGGCATGATCCCAGTCCAGTTCAATCCCGATAGCTGCGAGACCGTTGCGCATGCGATCGATATGGGGTCCAAACCCAACCATCTTGCCCTCATAAGAGGGGATCACCTCGTAGATGCCATCACCAAACAGGAAACCTCGATCCAGCGGAGAAATACGCGCTTCCTCAACGGGCAAATAGGATCCATTCAGATAAACGATACTCATAATAAAGCTCTCACCTTAGATGATTAGTTCGGCCCAACAAAATGGGCACCGGCATGATCGAGGCCCGCATTCCGCTTTCAAGGCCTGGAATATTGACTATAGACACCCGCGGCTCCAGAACCTCAAAAAGCTTATCGAAGACGCGGCCGCACAGAATACTGCTAAAGATAGAGAATTATTCCCTGTTATTCGGTAATTGCCAGTCATTATTCAGCCAAAACAAACCATTAACCTCAAAACTCTCTACCCACAACCAAGCCAAGCAGCCAAATTACCCTTCGGGCTAACAATACGCCAGCGCATCCGTTGTGGCTACTGCATCCAGGGGGCCATCAATTCACGGCTACCCTGGGCCAACAACGCCGGCAATACCCGCTCATCATCGAGTCGCCACGCACAGCAAAATTCCAGCTGTGGAGGCTTGGGGACTAGATCAATTGACTGTAAACGGCCACCGGACAAGGATTCCTCTACCAGCGGAGCAGGTAACAGGGCCAGACCACAGCCCTGCTCGGCCAGGGTCAAGAGGTTAGCCACCGCGCTGCAGGTATACACGATGGGTTCTTCACCATCGTCTTTTTGGGCACCCGCAGACACAGAGGACAAGAGCTCCTGCAAATAATGCCAGGGACGAGTATTACGGGGAAAACTCAAAATAGGCTGGCGCAACAACAGGCTTAAACCGGCACCCACATCCAGCGCCAACGAAGGTGCGGCTACCCAATGCTGGTCGAAGGCGCAAAGGGGTTCAACCACCAGCTCATTACTGTGTTGCTCGGTGACCATCAACGCCAGATCCAGCTCATGCTCGTGCAGGCCACGCCATAACTCAGACGACAGATCGGTCGTAATTTCAAACTGCAGTAACGGAAACTGCTCTCGCCATCGCTTTAGCAAGGGTGCCATCCATACATGGGCCAGAGTATCCGCCACCCCGACCCTGACGACACCTCGTTGTGGCGTATCATCGCGCAGCTGGGCTTTCATCTCTTCGTGTACGGCGACCAGTTTGCGGGCATAGGGCAATAACTGCATGCCGCGGGCCGTCAGCCGGGTGCCGCTTTTATCACGCTGGAACAATTGCACTCCCAGCTCCTCTTCCAGCGCGGCAATGCGCGCCGAAATAGCCGGCTGGGAGGCATGCAGCTGTTGGGCCGCAGCGTGGAAGCTACCCAGCTGGGCGACCTTGATAAAACTGCTGAGGTTACGAATCCGCATCGACGGGAGGCTCAAAACCGCTGACCCGACGAAGCTGCAAAAGCAGAGCTTCACCCTCATCAACCACCAGACCGTCTTCGGTCAACTCATTCACTCGGGTCACACCGTCAACACTACCCAGCGCCGACAGGTACTGCAAAATCTGCACAGGCTTGATCATCGCCAGCAGATCAACGCCGCTCCAGCGAGACAGGAACGCGATGATGCCATAGGCCCCCCAGTTAGAAACATCGGCCACGATCAACTCATCGCAACCCGTGGCTGCCGGCACAATATCCAGCGCGCGCAAGGCTTCGCTGACATTGCCCATGCCAATCTCATTGCCGCCGTCACCAATGGCGATGGTGGGGCAATCACTATCGAGCAGAAACGTATCAAAGCAGGCCGTGCGCTCGCTGATGCTCTCCCCGCGCATATTGTAATAACCTCCGTCGCTGGCCATACCCGGTCGTTCAATCGAGATAATCGCCTCGGGCTGAAAGTAGCCCAGCGCCAACTTGGCTTCCAGCTCGCGCTCATCATGATCCCCGACGCGAATTTCGTGCACTCGATACTTGGCTGCCAGCGCTCGCGATATGGGCGCCCCGCAAACAATAATAGGTTCGGCCCCCAGGGCCTCCAGACTGTGATACAGCGCCAGGGCACCCACCGGACCATCGGTCTCGAAGGTATCCACCACCGGGAAACCGGTGCCGATCAGTATCGTACCGCGACAATCACGCAGCACTTTAGCCGCGCGCAAACAGTAGCCCGGCTCCAACGCTGGCTGGACCTGTTTCATACCCCGCAGATTACGCTCGACCAACAGATCTTCGATGCGACGACTGAGTGCCAATTCTTCTTCGGCGCTTGCCACCTCGGTATTAAAGCGAGTAATTGTCATTTTAAATTCTCAGAGGACAGAGGATCGAGCTCAAGCCTTTGCCACCAGGCCGATGCCAGCGCATTAAGATTGTGCGCCTGCTCCAGACTGATAGCTTCAAAGCGTACCCGAGCACCGGGCGCCAACTGGGCCAGGCGAGCCGTATCAAGGGCTATCACCGAACCCAGTTTCGGATAACCACCAATGGTCTGACGATCGTTCATCAGGACAATGGGCTGGCCATCGGCGGGCACCTGAATCGCGCCATGGCAAATCCCTTCTGACAAAATGCCATCAAGACTCGACTCGATGGCGGGGCCCTGCAACCGAAAACCCATACGGTCGGAACGGTCCGTCACCTGGTATTCGCTATGAAAAAAGCGTTGCTGTTGCTCCCGGCTAAAAGCCGCCTGCTGATAACCGAGCACCATTCGCAAGGTTGTCTCATCTTGATAGTGCGGTATCAATGATGAGGGCACACACCAGCCCTGTTGAGCGCTGGTCTTTGAACAAGGCAAGTGATCCTCAGGTTTTAAGGCACAACCATTAAGGCCTCCGACTCCTTCACGCACCACCGTTGCCGTACTGCCAAACTGGGGGGCAACCTCAAAACCACCCGCCACCGCCAAATAACTTCGAGTCCCGCGCTGAGCAAACGCCAGTTCGATGCGATCTCCCGGCTTTACCTGATGAGTGCACCATAATGGCTGGCTCTCGCCATTAATTTTCAGGGGCATTTCGGCACCCGTAACCGCCAACCGAGTTTCGACCTCGGTTTCCAGCACCAAGCCGCCAAAGCTCACCTCCAGCGCCGTGACACCCGCTTCATTGTCACACAAGCGATTGGCCATTCGATGCGCCCAGGGATCAAGAGGGCCACCACAGGTCAAACCTATACCGTGGCAACCATAGCGTCCGCCATCCTGCAGCAAGCTAAGCAAACCCGGTTGCTTGACCTTGAATCCACTCATAGACTCTCTCCCAGCTCGCCACCCAGCTCAAAAAAACGCGCTCGACTGATCGCCTCGAATCGCACTCGGTCGCCCACCGCCACCGGCATACTGGGGGTCGCCTCAGGGTCAAACATACGCTGGGGGCAGAGGCCAATCAGATTCCAGCCTCCCGGAGAGACCGCCGGATACACCGCCGTCTGGCGGTCTGCTATGGCTACCGCCCCGCGAGGTACTCGTTGCCTTGGAGTCGCCAGACGCGGCGCCGCAATGCGCGGGTCAACCTCGCCCAAATAGGCAAAACCGGGCGCAAAACCGATGGCATAAACCCGGTATTCCTGTTGTTGATGAAGCGCAATCACCTCATCCACGCTCAGTCCGGCATTGTTGGCCAGCAGCGTCAGATCAGGGCCCGACTCTTCCGCGTAATAGACCGGTAGAGTAACCAGGCGCCCTTCTTCAGCGGCTTTCGCATCGACACCCTCCAGCAGAGTACGCATGGCGGCCTTCACCGCAAAATGATCGGTCTGCAATGGGTCGTAGATCACCAGCAAAGAGGCGTACGAAGGAATAAGGTCGATCAGCACCGTACCCAATTGGGCTCGCAGCCGGATCTCGGCTTGCTGTACCTGAGCGGCAATCGTCGCGCTGGCTTGCTCGCCAAAATAGAGCATCAAGGCGTTTTCACCGGCAACCTCAATCCGCATCAGGAGATCGCCTCACGTATTTCCTGGATCGCCGCTACACCTTCCGCATTGTCGCCGTGCACACAAAGGGTATCGACCGTCAGCTGCAAACGGTGGCCACTGACCGTGGTCACCGACTGGTCTTCCGCCAACTGCTGCACCTGCTCCAGCATACGCTCACGACTGTGCACAGCACCGGTACGAGTCCGTGACAGCAAACGCCCGTCATCGTCGTAACAACGATCGGCAAAGGCTTCAAACCAGAGGGAAATTCCGTGCTTTTGTGCTTCTTCGCGGTGCTCTTGCGCCTGGGGAGTCGCTTGCAGCATTAACACCACCGGGCGATGGTAACTGGCGATGGCGTTCATAATGGCGTGTCGCACCTCGGCGTTGGCCATCATATCGTTGTACAGCGCGCCATGGGGCTTAACGTACTCCAGTTCCAGCCCCTGTACCCGCGCCATACCGTCCAGGGCCGACACCTGGTACATCAACAAGGCTTCGATCTCATGGGGCTGGCAGTTCATCGAGCGGCGCCCAAAACCCACCAGATCATGATAGCCGGGGTGGGCACCGACCATGACGCCATGCTGCTTCGCCAGGGCCAGGGTTTGCTGCATCACCACCGGATCACCGGCGTGAAAGCCACAAGCAATATTGGCCTGATCGATAAAGGGCATAACCTTGGCGTCCATACCCATGGTCCAGGCACCAAAGCTCTCTCCCAGATCGCAATTCAAACGTAACATCGTCGACTCCCGCTGGCACGGGTCGTGCCAGCCTGATAGAAAATTCTTACATCACCGCCAGGCGGCTGTTGGGCAGATCGGTCACCAGCATGCACCCCGGACTGTGGGTAATGCAAAAGGGCGGACGCGCCTGCTCCAGAGCTACCTGAGGCGTCACACCGCAGGCCCAGAACACCGGCAATTCACCGGGCTTGATGGTCACTGGATCGCCAAAATCAGGCCGATTGATATCACTGATACCGATCTCGGACGGATCGCCCAGATGCACCGGGGCGCCGTGTACCGATGGGAATCGGGTACAGATTTGCACCGCACGGATCGCATCGGCGGCCTTCATCGGCCGCATGCTGACTACCATGGTGCCACCAAAACGCCCTGCACTTTGACACTCAATATTGGTTCGATACATCGGCACATTAACGCCTTCGGTGACATTACGCACCTCAAGCCCATCGGCCAGCAAGGCTTCCTCAAAGGAGAAGGAACAGCCCAGTACAAACGTCACCAGATCGTCGTTCCACAGGTCGCTGACATCCGTGACCTCGTCCACCAGCTCGCCCTGTTTAAATAGCCGGTAGCGAGGAATATCCGTGCGAATATCAAGATCCTGGCCCAACGAGGGCAGACGATATTCACCGGGATTGGCGGCCATACCGATAAGTGGGCAGGGCTTGGGGTTCAACTGGCAAAACTGGAGGAAATCGTTGGCCCAGTCTTTCGGTAAAATACAAAGATTTCCCTGCACAAATCCCTGGGAAAAACCGGAGGTATTCCCTGTGTGTTCACCACTGCGTATGCGCTGACGCAGTTCCAGGGGACTGATTGGCTGATTCATAGAATCTCCTGCAGATTAAACCATTAGGCACAAGCCAGAGCCCAGAGTGTCACCCGAGCCCAAGGTCGCTGTCTAATGGATAGTTATTGGCATAACTGATAAATATTCTTTATCAGATTCTATGGATTAGCAATCGTATTTCTCTATTTCACGCCATCACTCGCCTTCCCGACGAACATCCAGCCTCATGTCATGAGTGGAGGCCAGCAAAGATGCACAGAGTTCTATGGGCCGGCAACACACCGAGCAGTCTTCCACCCAGCTCTGCTCCAGCTGGGACACCTCAATCACCAGCGTAATGGACTCACCGCACCAGGGGCAGGTAATGGCATAGTCATCGATGGGGTTCATTACTTATCACCCGAATGAAGCTTTTGCCGAAGCGCCAGCCATGGTCAGGCTGGCGCTGGACAACCAAGCGCCACAGCCTTGGCCGCCCTAACGGGAAAAAGCTATCGCCGATACTGACGACGTACAAGGGTAGCCAAACCCAGGGCAAACATAGCCAGAGTTCCCGGCTCAGGTATCGTTTGCGTGTCGCGCAGCTGAATTGAAACCACACGCCCCGATAGCCAGGAATCGTAACAGCAGGGATCGGTACCCGCATCGTAGGTATAGTCAAAATCCATGTCGGCCAGATTCACAGGCGGTACATGCCAATCCGTCGGGAGCTCACCATTGGCGTAGCTTTGGCTGTAATCGAGAAACCCTATCTCCATCTCTTCCCAGATATTACCCGAATGATACTCTCCAACCACATCGACAATGTCACGGGAGCTTTGATGCACCACTGATACTTCAACAGCCCAATCGTAAATCCCTAATCCCGCTACAGTGAAGACCGCTGAGGGGTCCGCGTATCTGTCGACATAGTCATTATCCGGAGAGTTTTCCACCAGACCATTGTCATAGGAAAAGCTACCGCTGAGCTGTGTGCCCGGTTGATAGCTATCATTGATAACATTAGCGTCATCACGATAAATGGTCTCGATTTCGAGGATAAAATCCCAGGTCATAACGGCGGCATTAGCCGAGAACGAAAAACCCAATCCCGCAGCAAATATCATCCCTGAATAAAATTTAACATTGCGCATCCTGTGCATCCTTTTGTGTGATGAATTACGACAAACCACACAAGGGCAAGAACTATGCTTCTAATGATAACTGCATGAAATATAGAAAGATTAAGACAAGCTTCTGGAACAGTGATATCAACTCTGTAAATAAAGCAGACACTCACTCATATTCAACGACGCACGCTCGATGGAGAGACGACGCGAAAAGCGGTAATTTCGTGAAGCGCTCAGAAAACTAAAACGTTGATCAGTCCGATGGCGATCACAACCTCCAACGCCACGCTGATCAATATCGCCGACCCCGCCCGCCGCGCCCTGTACTCAAACAGCCCGAGCGCTGCCAGCAGGACCATAACAAATAAAGCGCCAACGCAAAGGGTAACGCGTAACTCGGAAGGCGGGGCATTTCTTCCCAACCAGAAAATAATCGCCAACCCCAAATACACGGCTCCAATCCGGCGCCCTACCAACAGGCCCGCCGGGTTAGGCTCGATTCGCCAACGCTTGAACAACAAATGTCCCGCACACAGCCAGCCAAGACCTAACAACAGTCCGGCAACAGCAATAACGGTGGCGACCAGCGTGAACGTCATTGAATCTCTCCAACCCAGAGGTGCACTGAGTTAATGGTTTAAGACAGCTCCGATTCATTCACAAAGAGTGCTTCAGAGCCTGAATCTGCTTTTTTATGAAGGTGCTACCATAGAAAAGAAATTCAGTTTGTTACCATCCAGGTCGCGAAAATAACCGGCGTAAAAGCCGTCACTTCCACGTGGGCCCGGCTGACCTTCATCCGTGGCACCCAACTCAATCGCCTTAGCGTAAAGCGCATCAACCTGTTCAGGCTTTTCGACAAACAAAGCGACCATAACGCCATTACCCACCGTTGCCGCATTGCCATCAAAGGGTTTGATCACTGCCACACTGGGCTGCTCTGGCGCCGTGGCCCAGGCCACGAAAGTGTCATCCTGCATAAAACGTGTGGCGCCAATTTCTGCCAACAGCTTGTCATAGAACGCTGTGCTTTTTTCCAGATCATTGGTTCCTAAAGTTACGTAGCCGATCATATTTTCACCCTCATTGGTTTGGTTAGGTCACATCCATTGCCCAGGGCACCTCTGATTAATTCAGATGAACTCTGGCTTTCAGGCGAATCCAGAATCGCGGCACGTCTTTGCAGTAAGGTCCAGACCTTTCAAAAAGG
>NZ_JAKSDZ010000058.1 GCF_023509475.1 Aestuariirhabdus haliotis
ACATTACTGTACTTGGAAGCGGTCTCAGCATTATAGGTCCTGTATACGTTCGCTGAGCGATCCACCTGAATCAAATCATCGCCTGCACCACCAGACAAATTATTTGAACCTATGTAAGTAGTAACAATCGTATCATTACCCTCACCACCCAATACGGTGTCGTTGTGATTCCCTGCATGGATAGTGTCATCGCCTGTACCACCCAAAATCAGATTGCTTTGAGCGTCACCAGATAAAACATCATCAAGATTAGAACCAATGATGTATTGGGAGTTGTTATAGGTGGAACTGCCTAATGCTTGCAAGGCTGGAAGACTATCAAGATTACTGGTAATAAATTCTTTTAAGTTCCAGCTTTGAGCGTCGCCTTTGTTAACGATTTCTGCCAGCTCAAACAAGTCGTAAACAGCTTCATTATTGCCTTCCAAAGTGGTGATGAATACGTCTTCCATCGCAGAAAAATCGAAAGTAAACTCTCCCCCTTCGACAGAAAGACTAACCGCCTCGGTATAAGACTGCAGGCGTGTTTGGACTAATAAGGCGTTATAGATGGATGATTTTAATGATTCGTACGCGCGATCTATCATCTGGTTCTGAGCACCAAAAAGTGCGCTGGAACCATCCGCTCTTATGATATTTTGCACATCCTGAAATGACTGCCCGTTGAAAACTTCTAATACCTGAAGCTTATCCATCAACGAGCTTATGTTTCCTTCACTGTATTCGCCAATGTAAGTTCTCTGGTTATCCGGGTTAGTCGCATTCCAGCTATCCAGACGTTCACCCAGCGTGTCAAATTCGGCGGTTTTACTCCAGGCGACAATCAGGTTATCCAATATAGATTCTTGTTCGCCCTTACCTGATGCATTCGCGTATTGGGATAGTAACGCGGCCATCGTCGGGCTCAAGGTTGCCGCTTGCAGCAGATCACGTACAGCACCGGAGCCCTTCATGTCCGGTAGGTTTTGCATTGATTCAGGGACTTCCAGCGGGTCTGTAAACTCACGAAAGAATGGATTACTGGCCAGATCCAGATCGCCCAAATCGGCTTCTTCAACTGAGCCGGTGGTTCCGGTTGTACCCGTCGAACCATCGATCCGAGTATAGGTGCCGCTGGCTAACAGGACATTGCCACCGCCAATATCAGAACCGTCTGGCGTATTCGCCGTATTCAGACTTTGAATACCCAACTGCTCCATCGTCAGCAGTTCATTTTCCTGACTGACACCGTCAGAATTCAGGTCCTGCCACAAGCGCAAGTCGGTAAATCCAGAATCCTCTGAATCAACTTTTCCATCACCGTTTTCATCCAATTCGGCTAGCGCTTCGAAACCGTCCACCGCATTCGTCCCATCGGCTAATGGTGTACTGTCACCAAACAGTTCGGTTCCGTCATCGATGGTGCCATTGCCATTACGATCCAGCACCAGAAAGCCATCATCGGGGGCCAACCAGCCAGTCGCTTGTTTAACACCGTCAGCCGTGTGATCAAAAAGTACAGTGCCATCAGCCGGAGTGGTTTCTATTCCGTCACCATCGAGGTCCAGGGCCAAGGGGTCACGCCGAACAGGGGGAGGAGGGGTGTACTCTTGTGCTGAGTTATAAGTTGATGCAGTAACTGCATCAACTTCTTGAAAAGGTAGATCCCACCCAAGAAATGAAGACACCCCGTTAATAGCAGACTTCCCAAGCTCTTCAGCTCCTTCCCAGATATATGCTATGCCTTTTCCTAAATCTTCATATGCATCTGGAAATTCCTCAGCCAAGTAGTCGTTAACTACAGTGCCGACAAAATATGAACCAGCTACCGCACCAACGACAGCGCCTAAAGAGCCTACTGCAACAGCTGAAAATCCCAACCCCAGAACTGAGGCAGCACTGCTAGAAGCTAAAGCTCCAGCAATTTTGCCTGCAAATATTCCTGCAAAAAACCCAGAAACAAGACTACCAGTTAACCGCCCAACCTCATGAGGATCATTACTATCTATAGCTTTATCAATATCTATAGCGGTTGCTCCCCAAGTATATAATCTATTCCCTTGCTTGGCGGCACCACCAAGAATATTTAGAAACGATTTTATAGCATCTCTTGAATCAATAATATTTAGCGATTTATCTGCCGCAGACTGCAATTCTTTGGATAAGCTATCAAAACTTTTTCCAATAGCTTGACGATATTCATAATCACCAATACCTAATAATCTCTTATTTTTTAACTCCTCAACAGCTTCAATTTGACTAGCTTTATGTATAACCACATCCACAGCATCATTTATAGCAGAGCTATTATAAAGATCAGGCAAAACTTCAATCATTTTTACTAAAGTTTGCCTTAAAGCAGAAAACGCCAAGTCTTCTCCTGTTGAATTATTCTCTTCTGAAATTATCATTTAGCCATCCTTAGCAACTTATATTTATCTGAAATTGAAACCAAAAACATCGAATTAAAGAAACTTATACAATAAAAACATAGATAATAAATAAACGAATAGATCGATATATAACTTTGATCAAAAGAAAAATACCCTCCACCTTTAGGGATAAAACAAAACATCATCAAAAAACCGGCAAATAAAAAAACCAGAACAAAAAATCCTGTCCCAATAAAGTAAAGCCACGAAATATAAAACCCCCAAATTTTTCCCTTAATCATGGATTCAACAAAAACAAACAAGGGGAGCAAGCAAACACAAGGCAACCAAAAAACAAGACTAAATACCAGATAATTCAGCTTATAAAATTTTTCAAAATCATCTTTTAATAACTCTATTTCTCTATAAACAGGAACAACATCCGAAAAAAAAGAACCCAAACCAATATTCATGTTCGATAAAATAACAGAACAAATTACTATTAAAAAAAACGCCGAAAAATGAATCCTCCAAGAAACATAAAATCGAAACGAGTACAGCACATCACTTTTCATTTTAAATTCCCTTCAATTTTTACTTATATATCTGAACTCGACGTGCCATAAGTAACAAATCATTGTAAAAAATCAATCTAAAAAATCGACTGATATTCTTATAAACTTTCGTTCTTGTATTCTATAACCACATAACTACACGCCAACTATTCTCACAATTTCGACAATTACCTTTGCTTTAATTAATCAGAAAAATATAAAATCCATCGATCTTGATAGATAAAACGCCAAAGCCGAATCACTTTGACGCGTTTACTCAAGGAAGGGTTAACTCCAACTAGCGGCAATCACCGTATCCACCTGTTGGCGGTCTTCTGGTGTAATGGTTAGCTCACCGGCACCCGAAACATCAAACGCGGCCATGGCATTCACCAACTGCAATACCTGAGAGCTTTGCAATACGGCGCCGTCGCTGTCTACGATCGATGTCAGACTGTCGTTTCCGGTCGTCCAACCATCGACGGTGATTTGATCGGTACTGTCCAGTACATTGATCAACAGCTTTTCGTCTTGCAGGCTAAACCATAGATTGTCGGCTGTGATATCTCCGGTAAATACCAATTGGTCAGAGCCAGCATTACTCACGGTTTCTTCAGCTAGAGTATCCTGACCATCACCATTGCCGAACAAGAAGGTGTCGTTACCGGCACCGCCGGTGAGCACGTCATTACCTTCTCCGCCTGTCAGCTGGTCATGCCCACAACCGCCCGATAAGGTATCGGCACCATTGCCTCCGTAAAGCCTGTCGTTACCTTCCTGGCCAAACAGTTGATCGTCTCCGGCTTCACCGGACAGCTGATCATAGCCCGCACCACCGGCGACAATGTCATCGCCTGCACCCGCGAAAATTATATCGTCTTCAGTGCCTGCGATAATGCGTTCGGCACTTTCAACGCCTGCTAGCTCTTTGGTTTGTGCAACGATATCGCTCAAGATTTTTTGAGTGCCATCACTGAAGGAGAAGTTAACCGGGGAATTTAGTGGATCTTGACCAGCAAAGGCATAACTGACTGATTGCCCCTCGTACTCATTGCCATTGATGTCCATAAAGGTCAGCGTGACAATGGTTTCGTTATTCAGGGTTTCAAGACGGGCCACGACTCGATCAGCGGCCACATTATCCCCAAACTTCAACGTATTGACGCCCTGGGTATCAACGATGGTGTCAGCGCCCTCACCAATACGATATTGGTAACTGTCATTACCCATCCCCCCCGACAAGACATCATCACCTTTACCACCAATGAGGGTGTCGTCGCCGGCTAAACCGATTAGCGCATTATCATTGCTGTTACCGGTCAAGGTATTGGAGAGTTCGTTACCGGTGCCAGTAGCTGCATCCCCATCTAGCAACGTCAGGTTTTCAACCGCCGAGGACAAACTGTAATCGATACTGGATTCGATAGTATCGGTACCTTCATCTGCCAGTTCCACAACGCTGTCGGAAAGATGATCAACCCGATAGGTATCATCCCCCATCCCTCCCATCAAAGTATCAGTACCTTCGGCACCATCCAGCAAGTTGTTACCCGTATTACCGATCAAAAGATTATTCTGGGCATTACCCCAAAGCTTCAAGTCGGCATCACCTAGCAGGTGAACTTCTTCAATATTATCCGCCACGGTATAAGAAGCATGGCTATAAACGGTGTCATAACCACCGTCTGCCATTTCTGTTATCTCATCGGCATAGTAGGTAGTAACCGTCTTTTCAATCTGAGTGAATTGCGGCTCATCAGCAGCCAGCGTGATGGTTTTGGAGTTTTCAGATTCTGCTTCAGTTGGTGCACTTGTATTGACAGTCTGTTCCGTAAGAACGGTTTCTTCCCCTTTTGAAGCATCGTCAGAACCAGACGATTTATAGAGGTTGAACCAGCCTTCTAACTTTGCCAATAATAATGACGATTGAGTTGCAGAATCCTCCCTGTATTTATTTCCCTTTTTACCGCTATGACTAGTCCATGAGCTTGACTGACGGCCATAACGGGATTGACCATAGCCATAATCCCAGCTTGAGTATTGACCCCTTGAGCGATCATCACAATCGCCTCCGGCATTACCCCACTTGGAGCCCCTACCCGAACCTTGCCCCCACCTGGGCTGCTCTTTCTGTTTCCAATCGGATTCGCAATTCCAATCAGATTTCCAATTATCATCGCATCCCCAGTTAGCATCCCAGCCCGAATCACATTCCCAATTGCTACCGTTTCCTGGATTCCAACCCCAGTCACTACCGGAGCCGCAATCATCATCAAAATTCCAATCGCATCCGCCATTAGAACCCCAGTCATCATCGCAGCCCCAATCTGAGTTCCAATCATCACCACAACTCCAATCGGAACCCCAGCCGGTATCACACTCCCAGCCCCAACCAGAATCACAATCCCACGACCAATTCCAATCCCATTCCCAAGAACCGCAGCCATCATCGGGCTGTTCTGGTAATTCCGGAATGACCTCTTCCGATGGGTCGCAGGCGAGCCCCAGCTCTGGCTCAACAGGCACATCCACCGTAACGGTTTCCGATTCGCTATAACCGTCGATGAAGTAAACATCATCGCCTTCACCACCCTCTAGTCGGTCTAAGCCGCCGTTATCAACAGCGTTCAAGCTGTCTTCTCCCTGGCCACCGTAGAGTGTGTCGTTACCTTCACCACCGATCAGGGTGTCGTCACCATCACCGCCATCGATAACATCATGCCCTTCGCCACCATCAAGATGATCGTTATTACTGAGCACTGTTATTCCATCAGTAGAATTGCCGTAATTGGGATCTTCGTTATCAAAGAAGCTTGGTAGGTAATCCCCATCACCGTTTTCTTCAACAATGACCTGACCGCCGCCATTATCCCCACCATAAAGATAGTCGTCACCCGAGCCGCCATAGATTTCATCATCGCCAGAGCCGCCGTCCAGATGATCGTTACCGGCACCGCCATCGAGGTAATCGTTATTGGAGAACACAGGGGCATCACTGCCTTCTTGAGGCGAGTCAACTTCTTCATTATTGAGGCTAAAACTCGCCACATCGACACCACCACCATCACCTTCATTGACGACCAAGAAAGGATCATCGCCGCCATAGATGATGTCGTCACCCTCACCGCCGATCAAACGGTCGTCACCCTGACCACCATCAATCGAATCATTACCGGCACCACCATCAATGATGTCATCATTCTCAACTAATACTATGTCTCCATCCCATATATTACTTTGGTACCAGTTGACTTTGTCTTCACCACCAAACAGGACATCGTCGCCTTCACCACCCGATATTTGGTCATTACCGGCTTGACCATCGATCTCATCGTTACCCGCATACCCCAGCAGGTCGTTATCAAGTTCATTACCCAATATCTCGTTATCTAACGCATTACCTTCGCCAATGTAAGCATCGTCTCCGGATAACTTTAGCGCTTCGACATTATCCAGTAATCGGTAATTGGAGTATGCCTCTACACGATCATAGCCTTCATTTTCCAGTTCAATTGCCTGGTCTGATTCGCTTTCCACTACATAAGAATCATCGCCCTGGCCACCGTACATTTTGTCTTGACCATAACCTCCATCAAGGTAGTCATGGCCGCCCATACCATGGAGAACGTTATCGCTGTAGTTACCGAAGATTTTGTTCGAAAGATCGTTGCCCGTGCCAGTCACTGCATCGCCGTGACTTAAATAAAGCTCTTCCAGGTTATCGCCCAGGGTGTAATCGATGCTGCTATGAACTTCGTCATAACCTTCATTAGCGTTTTCGGTGATTACATCCCCAACATTATCAACGGTATAGTAATCATCACCAGTGCCGCCCTCCATGGTGTCTGCGCCAGATCCACCATAGATCCTGTCGTTACCACTACCGCCTACGATCGTGTCGTTGCCAGAGTTACCGAGTAAGAAGTCGTCGCCTGATTCTCCACGAAGTTCATTAGCACCTGAATTACCAGATATACGATTGTCGCTACTATTTCCATAGCCAAAAAGGTTATTTGTACCTGTTAAATTAAGCTCCTCGATATTTTCAGACAACTGATAGGAGGCTGAACTGTATACTCGGTCGTATTCATACCCTTCTTCTCTGGTGTTATACCGTTCTTCTATTATTTGATCTTCGGTCTCATCCACATAGTAAGTATCGTATCCCCGACCTCCGATCATCACATCAACACCATTCCCTCCATTGAGAGTATTATGCCCCTCATTACCTGTCAGGCTATTATCTAACGCATTACCAATTCCTGTTCTAGCGGACCCAGTCAGGACCAGATTTTCTACATGATCGGTCAGTGTATAATTTACACTGGCCTCAACAGTATCATTACCAGAAGAATAATATTCTGAAACCCTATCTTTGAAATCATCAACGATATACAGATCATCGCCTCTTCCACCACTCATCTGATCGCCAGAAGCTCCACCATCCAGGCGGTTATTTCCCTCGTTCCCTGAAATCACATTAGCCAAGGAGTTTCCCCAGCCAGAGATATTGTCAGCCCCTTCTAAGGATAGATTTTCTACACCAGCTCGTAAGTGATAATCAGAAGTAGAGACAACATTATCGTTGCCTTCGCCGTCCTCCTCAATTATTTGATCGGCATCGGAATCAACATAATAAGTATCATTGCCAGTACCGCCAACCAAGGTGTCGGCTCCAGTCCCTCCATCTAAAATGTCATTGCCCGATTTACCATATAACGTGTCTTCGCCATCCAAACCAAATAGCTGATTATTTGCTTCGTTGCCATTAAGAATATTATTCTCAGCATTGCCTGTACCTGCGCTCGCGTTTTCTATTAACTCCAAATTCTCTACATTGTCAGATAGCGTATAATTTAATCCGACACGAACAGTATCAATACCCTCATCAGCTAGCTCAATGACCTGATCATCCAAAGAATCAATCAAATAGGTGTCATCACCCTTCATGCCGTGCAAGGCATCGTCGCCTTCACCACCATCTATCAGATCATTTCCAGACATACCATAAATCAAATCGTTACCAGCATAACCATAAATGGTATCCTCCAATCCTGTACCATAAATAGTGTCATCCTGATCAGTACCCGTATGCTCCATACCTAAGGCTAATATAGCCTCATACGACAAGCTCTCACCGTCAGCAAAGTCTATGGAGGAAATGCCTGCCCCAGCATATGGATTTAATGCATCGAAATTTTCCAAATGCAAAATATCAATGCCGGCAAATCTGATAACCAATGACCCCATCCCGATAGATAGAAATCCACTTCCGAAAGCTTGTACTAAATCACCATAACCTCGATCAATATAAACCGAATTTTTTCCGGAATCGTTAATCCGATCAGCGTCGAAATCAGGAGGGGCGGACCCTTCAGTGTCAAATAGCTCACCAACATTGACTATATAAGTATCTTCACCAGCTCCACCCCAAAGGGTATCACTGCCCTCTCGACCCCAAATAATGTCTTTACCCTCACCGCCATAAATGACATCGTCACCCTTGCCGCCATCCAGCTTATCGTCACCCGCTCCACCGATTAATGTGTCTTTGCCTCCCATTCCCAGCAAAGTGTCTTCACCATCACCTCCATCAAGATAATCATCAAAATCATCATCAGGATTATCATCACCCTGCAGATAGTCATCATCATCCCCACCATAAAGGTGATCACTACCACCATTTCCCCATATTTTATCTGATCCTTTTCCACCGAAAATAATATCATCACCATCCAGATTTTTATCACCACTGACCTTATCGCCAGAGAGCTCATCATCACCGGAATCACCAGAAATCACATCATTTCCTGCACCACCAAATATTTCGTCTTTATCCTCTCCACCAATAAGCACATCATGACCAATGACATTACCCGCATCGCCAGGGTTTTCACCGGTCAATATATCGTTTCCACTTCCACCATAAACAATATCGTTACCGATACTTCCCCCGACATTATCAGCACCACCGCCAGCAAAAATAAGATCGTCCCCACTACCTTCAGGTTCACTCAAGCCAGTTACCGGTGAAAAAACATAGCTTCCATCGATACGCTCAACGGTCCATTTAGATGAAGAAGAAACCCAGTTGTTATCTCCATCAATGTGGTCATCCCCTGCCGCACCGTAAATGGTGTCCTCACCACTCCCACCCCAAATAGCATCAGCGCCAGTCCCACCTATTAGAACGTCATCTCCATAGAGACCAGAGATCCAATCACCCAACTCGGCACCTTGTCCGATACCGTTCATACGAACGTCATCATTAAGGATCTCAATATCTTCCCCTGCAATCACCTCACTAACATTTATGCCGGAACTTGGTTTGTTCGGTATCCCATTGAGAAGGTCTCGTCCATCAGTCCCTGTTTTTGTAAGACCCGCCGATACATAAGAAGGCATCGCTCCTGAGTGGTCGGTTAGGTCAAGATCGAAGCTTTCTTTGTTGTTGACCCAGCCCACAATACGAAGGACATCACCGGTACCGACTCCACCTAAATGAATCAGGAGATCATTATCTGCCACAGTCAAGACATGGGAGCCTGGCAAAGGCTTACCATCATTACCTAACTGGCGATATACATTATTGTCGACATCAACAGATTGAAATCCTGTAAGTGATACGAAATTTTCACCATCGATAGAGTATTCGATGCTATTGAACCCTTTGACATCGACTATATGATCCAGTCCATCACCGACGGTAAATCGATAGACGTCATCCCCCTCCCCACCTTCGAGTCGATCAACTCCCTTCCCGCCTATTAAAGTATCTTTCCCTTTACCACCAAACAACTGATCATCGCCTATGCCACCGTCTAGCGTATCTTCACCGTCATTACCTTCAAGCCAGTCGTTTCCAGAAAATCCACGTATTGTATCATCCCCACCCCGACCGTAAATTCTTCCACCATATACATGGCCATCAATATTTTCCTCCTTATCACTACCAAACTTTATATAGGAAGGCTCAATTGACTTTAAATTGTTATCTTTTAAATCCGAGGTGGTACGCCTTATCCCTTCATTCAAGTCAGTATATACCGCCTTTTTATTGACACCTACATCATAAAAAACGCCATCTTCACCATCTCTAAAATTATAATGCAATGTACTTTCAAGATATTGAGCCCTATCTAAAAGGTATTGCTCAGAAAAATTCTCAGTGTCGTAATAACTGCTTTCCACATCCGTCCCGGATAAATCACCAAGAACAACAAAGGGCAACAGATTTTCAATAGAGTACCGGTAAGAACGAGATTCAATATCATTATTATCAGAAATAATCGATATTATCTTTTGCTCAAATGTAAAAGGAATAACAGTAAGATCACTCGTATTTTTTGATACATAGCTAGTTAATTCAAGAGCCTTTTCATTAAATATATTCCGCTTATCTAAGCCTTCAGTACCAGAATAACTTTCCAAATATATATCTTCTTTTATAAACAACTTATAAAGCTGCATGACTACTGACTCAAAGCTATTTTTAGCAACCGAACTGGCTTGGTATAGAATTTTACCAATGATATCCATTTCAATTTTTGAATCTACCTCTGAGAGCAAGTTATAAACCTGTAGAGAATCCACAAGCTGCACCTTGCCATGACCTGCAAGACCGGTAAAACCATTTGTTTCAATAAATATTTCTTCTGGATCACTATCAAAACCCTTGCCAGCGTCGCCTGAAACAAGATCCCCATCATCTCCAACTGCATTAGATTCCGCAGTTATTTGATGAATAATATTAGAGTCAAATCCTAATGCCTGTTCATTCCCAGTAATCTTTGAAATAGCCTTTAACGTTATAGCTTTACTAAAATCACCATCATAGCCAGCACCAAGATAAGTATATGCAGTTTCAACTAAATCCGGAAAAAGCAACGTACTTAGAGCAGACAAATGACCACCCAAAGAATGCCCTGCGACTGTTATTTTTTCTCCATCACTTATCACACCAGATCCAATTATTGGATCAACTTCCTCTATATAATAAACGTAGTTATTACTAGGTCCTTCATCGCCCTCTCTTTCCCTTTTCTCATATAAAGCCTCTACACCTAAAGGCTCTGTCCCTTTTATTTTTCTCTGGATTGCAACTTGCCTAACAACTCCACTTTTAAGACTGCTAACATAATTATATAAATCAACAGTTTGCCTTAACGCCAACCCCAATGTAACAATCTCATAATCAGCATCAAACAAATCCTGCCCTAACTCAGAAGGCTCAGTACCAGAAATCCCTAGAATCAAACCTCCAGACGCACCACCGATCTCTTTATCTCTAAATAAAACCGCATCAAAACCACTTAAATACTCATTATCAGTTGACGCAACATAGTCAAAACGCTTAAAAAAATTGCCCGCCTGAGAACTTGAAAACCCAGAAGTGCTTTGATCTTGAATGGCTAAATCCCCTTCATTATCTATTTCTGCATAAGCAGCCTGCATAATTAATGAATATTTATAATAATCAGAAATAATATTTTTCATTATCAAATCCCTTTTCCTTCATATCCATAAAAACCATCAAACAAACTATTATCTGACGAAAATCTTCGCTTATGAGAAAATGATTCATAGCAAGAACTAATACTAATTCCGAAAGGTGAAGCCAAAAAACTTTCTAACCAACCATTGTAGACATAGTAATCTTTTCTTTCTGCCACTATTCTCTTATCATCAATTTTCTGTATATAGTAATGCTTTAAATATGCTTCAACACCAAACCAAACTCCAACCTCATAATTTAAGTTAGCCCTGTATTCATACTTACTTAATATACTTTTTACTGAACTTGAAATAATTTCGCCTTCTTCAATGTATAGCCTTTCATATCCGCCGCTTTTTTCATTTATTTCAACATATTTAAACCCTTTATTTAGCAAACTATCAATTAGTGGAGTTTTATAATCCTTCGCAATATATATACCACCCTCACTACTTTCTTCGTAGACTTTAACTCCTCCATCGTTAAAGCAAAGGCGAGTTAGATATAGCCTACCAATTAAAACATCCCATGTAGGAATTAATATCAATGCTAGAACCACTATCCCCAATATTATTTTTCTTATTATTACAACTCTAATCTCTCTATTCACAATTTTCGTTACATAGAAAAATGTCAAAGCCGATACAGGAAAGTAAAACAAAACCAGTACAGCTATAGATAAGATAGTCATAAAAAATCCTCTATATGAAGTTATCGTTCACTCACACTCTCATCCATCTTTCTCATCAAAGGCGACATCACATACTCTATCAATCTTCGCTTGCCCGTTTTTACTTCAGCCATCACTGTCATTCCTGGCAACAGATCTACTGTCCGTGAATCCACCTGCATGGTGTTTTTATCAAGCTTTAAACGCAGCTTGTAGACCAAGCCTTTTACTTCATCCACCACGGCATCTGCTGTTACCCCCACCACTTTGGCATCGAGCACTCCGTATTTGGTGAAGTTGAATGTATTTATTTTGACTTCGGCCGGCTGACCCGCAAACACAAAACCGATGTCTTTATTTTCCAGCACGGCTTCTACTTCTAGAAAATCGTCTTTAGGCACTATTTGCATTAACACCTGCGCCTCGGTAACTACCCCCCCAATAGTATGAACAGATAGCTGCTGAACCGTGCCCGATACCGGTGCATAGAGCTTTTGTTTGGCATTGATATCTGATGCTTTGGCAAGCTCCTGAATCAGAGAATGTACTTGCCGCTGGTATTCATCCACCTGAGTTAAAGATTGATGCTTTGCTTCTGCCTTGATCATCTCTATTTGTTGGCTTGCTGTTTCTATAGCCGCCAAAAATTGCTGCTGTTGCGCTTGATGAATCGCCAGAGTTTGTTGCTGCTCTATCCGCTCCTGCTCCAGAACCAGGTATTCCATTTCTGGCGCCAGTTTTTTGTCTGACAAGCCTTTGAGTGCATTCGCCCGCCGCGTAATCAAAGGCAGGGTTTTCTGCAACTGAATAACCTGTGCGCTATTACTTTGCAGCTCAGCAAGCCGCTCCTGCTTCTGACTTTCATAGGTACGAATTTTTGATTGATAGTCCAACCATTCTTGCTGTAATAACTGAGTCTGCATCGCTTGTTCGACAGCTGATGTCACATAACCATAACCTGTTATTTTCTCTGACAATACAGGCTGCTCGACCTCCCCCCTTAAGGCACGCAATAACGCCCTTTCACGCTGCAAATTTTGCTGGGCAAAGTGCAATTCCTGGGTGATGCGTTTTTGCTCTGCTGCTGTCAGTGTTTGATCTAATTCTACAAGCGCTTCCCCCGCTTCAACCTGCTGACCTTCTCTGACATAGATCGCTTTAACTACGCCTTTTTCTATTGGCTGGATATCCTTAATACGGCTACTGGAAATAATTTTCCCTTCCGCTACCGCTACAATATCTATCTCTCCAATACAGGCCCAGGCGACTGCGGTCACAAACATCAGCATAATCACACACCCCAACCCTCTCCCGATGGGTGAGGGTGGCCGCTCTAACACTTCTAATGCTGCGGGTAAAAAGTCGAGGGCCTGGGCATCCCTTTTCTGGGCACCTAGCTTGGCTCGGTTAACCCAGGCTTCCGCCAATACATCCCAATATTGTTTCAATCGACTCTTATTCCAGCCCTCCCGAATACTCATGACGATACTCCTGCCGACTCATCAGCAGCTTCCATTTTCTTTTCCGTTTCAGATGCCTGCTTCTGAACCTCCTTTTCGACAGTTTTAATATGCGGAACATGGTTCTGATAGCTGTGCAATTTGTGGTAATACCCATGTTGCTGAATGAGCTGATCATGATTGCCGCTTTCGATGATCTTGCCTTTATCCATCACAATTATGCGATCGCACTGCCTAACCGTTGATAACCGATGAGCAATAATAAATACTGTGCGACCTTTACAAATGGCTCCCATATTTTCCTGGATGATTCGTTCCGATTCATAATCGAGGGCACTGGTTGCTTCATCGAAAATTAGAATTCTCGGGTTGGAGATTAAGGCACGAGCGATGGCAATACGTTGGCGCTGGCCACCAGATAAATTGCAACCGTGTTCCCCTACTGGATTGTCGTACCCTTCGGGTAATTCCAGAATAAAATCATGGGCACCAGCCAATTTTGCAGCATGTACAACGGCTTCCATGGGTACCCCGGGGTTGGCAACGGCTATGTTCTCCCGCACACTACGGCTGAACAGAAAATTTTCCTGCAGGACAACCCCGATACTACGCCGTAGCCAGGCCGTATCGACAACACCGAGATCAACCCCATCTGCCATCACTCGCCCGCCTTCGGGCACATAAAAGCGCTGGATTAATTTTGTCAGAGTACTTTTACCGGAACCTGAGCGCCCGACTATACCGATGACATCTCCCGCCGCTACATTCAGGTTAACCCCATCCAAAATGACCGGGCCGTCTGGTCGGTAACGGAAACGAACATTCTCCAGTCGCACCTCACCTTTCAGTTGCGGCAATGTACTGCGATTAGGGTTAAAACCCGGCTCGCGGGTCGTGTTTAAAATGTCACCCAGTCGCTTGACCGAGATACCGGCTTGCTGAAAATCTTGCCAAAGCTGCACCAACTTCAGAATAGGCCCACTGACCTGCCCCGCGAGCATATTAAATGCCACCAACATTCCGACCGTCATGCTGCCCTCCATCACCGCGTACGCACCAAAGAAGATGATACCGAGGGTCGTCAACTTACTGATAAATCCGGCTATCTGATTCGATATATTGCCAATATGCTGGGTATTAAAGGAGGCGTTCACATAACGGGCGAGCTGGTCTTCCCAACGACGTTGCATCTGAGGCTCCAAGGCACAAGCCTTGACGGTTTCAACGCCACTGATCGACTCTGTCAAAAATGCCTGATTTTCGGCACCGTACTGAAACTTTTTGTCCAGCCGCGCACGCAACATGGGTGTAACAACAACTGATAGTAGTACGTATAAAGGAATGGTACCCATCACAATCATGGTCAGAAGCGGGCTGTAGTACCACATGACTGCGAAGAATACGAAAGTGAAAAGCAGATCAATACAGAGAGTCAGGGCCGAGCCGGTGATAAAGTTGCGTATGGTATCCAGCTCGCGTACTCGAGCAACACTCTGGCCCACTTGACGCGCCTCGAAATAGGGCAAGGGAAGCCCCATTAAATGATTGTACAGTCGGGACCCCAGTTCAACATCCACCCGGTTCGTGGTGTGGCTGAACACGTAATTACGTATCCCTCCAAGAAGTGCATCAAAGATCGCGATTGCAAAGAAACCTACCGCCAACACATCAAGCGTCGTGAGGCCTTTATGGACGAGTACCTTGTCCATAATAACCTGGAAAAACAGAGGCGTAATCAACGCAAATAATTGAATAAAGAATGATGCCAACAGCACACCACCAAACAACTTTCGATACTTTACGATGGCTGGAATAAACCAACTAATATCAAACTCACGTATCGACTCCAGCATTCCTCCACGTTTTGTGAGCAATATCAGATCACCACTCCAGCGAGCTTCTAACTCCGACAATAAGATCTGCTGTGGTGAAGACTCACCCGGATCGAGAATTAACGCTTGTGGCTGTTTAATCGAGTCATTATCAATCGATGAGGTTTGCGGCTCGCTCACACGAGCAATAATAAAACTTTTACCTTCCGGCGTTTTAGCAATTGCAGGCAACAAACTTGGACTCAGCTCTGACACCGATGAGATGATCGTGCGAGCTTTGAAACCTAACGCTTTAGCAGCACGTAATAAATCGGTTGCCGTCAGAGGTTGATCGCCATCGCCAAACTGATGACGGAGCTGCTCATACTCCGCAGGTACTTGTTGCATCCGAGCAATGGTCACCAAACACTGGCAACCCGTATCCATATTTTTTGTCATGCTTGAGCCTTGTAATGCATCAGGGCTGTTTTTATAGCATCCTGATTAGGGCTTATAGTGATTGTTTTCGGTTAACGTGAGAGCAATAGTGAAGTCAAAAGCCTTACCTCCCTCGCGAACAGCTTCCTTTACTGCATACTGATTATCCGGAATTCCTTGGACCGTTAAGTGGGACATCACCCTCATGCTGCGTATGACATGGTCGATATCTCACATTTATTCGCGTTATATCACACAAGCTGTCTCATATAATGAACGCTGTACCACAGGCTACGCGGAATCCGAAACAATAAATGATTCATCGTTAGCGTAAAAGTACGCTGGTCTCATATTCGAACAACAGCTCGTTGCACCTGCGTGATGGTTTCTTACCATCCTTATAGACATCGGTTTCCAAACCCACAGTGTGCTCAACCCCTTTTCAGAGGCTGACTTCAAATTCAATGCCCTGGTTGATTCATGGTTCTGCCCAGCCCTGTATTCGGTATATGATAAGGCTCGCCGTCATGGCGAATGACAGGAAGGAGGACCAAGGATCAGCATGAGTTTATGGAAAGAGCTGTACGCCATTTTTGATAATGAGCGGTCTCGCTGGCAATCCAGCAGCGCTACCCGTCAGGAGCTGGTCTTCGAGTTGCAGGGCAACCTTCGCTTTCTTGCCGATGCCCTGCACAATGATCTCGATCAGGCTGCTATTGCCCAGGGACTCGATAGCGCTGTGTTCGAGCGATCCCTGGCCAGTAATTTTTCGTTTAACTCAATCTGCAAACGCAGCCTTAAAGCCAGTACGAGTGGCGATTTCGATGAATTCAAAAAGTACCTGGGCAAGGATACCGAATACCTGATCAAGAATGTCTATTCCAAAATTCTGTTACTGAAAAAGCTGTCAACGATTAACGCCCCCAGCGACCTTTCCCGACGCTATAAATCCCTGTTCAGGGTGTTAATGCTTGTGGTTGCCCATATCGAGAACCAACCCTTAAAGCGCCAGAAAGACCCGACCTCCCTTCAACGGGCAAAGAAATCCAAATAACCCTTTACTCGAAAATCTTTGTTCCCAACCAAGTCATTACACTGCCCCTTTGAGGTTTGTATGTTGGAAAAAATTGCCATTCTGTCTGATATCCACAGCAATATTTTTGCCCTTGAAGCCGTTATCAATCACGCCCGGGCGAACGGAGCAACGACCTTTATCAACCTGGGCGATATCCTTTATGGGCCGATTGCCCCTCGCAAAACCTACGAGCGCCTGCAATCGCTTAATGCGCTGACTCTGTCGGGTAACCAGGACAGGCAGATCTATGAGGCGACGCCCGACGAAATCGACGCCAATCCAACCATGGCGTTTATTCTCCAGGATCTGGGCCAAGAACCCCTCCACTGGATGAAGTCATTGCCTTTTGATTTGCACATCACGCCCGAAATCTACGCCTGCCATGGCACCCCCACCAATGACTTGATCTATCTGCTCGAAGATGTCAGCTCCGGCTCAGCCACCGTGCGTACTGACCAGAAGATTCTCAGCCTGCTCGGCGACGTTTGCGCGCCCATTATCTTATGCGGTCACAGCCATACACCGCGCTGTATTGAGCTATCTACCGGACAGTGTGTTATTAATCCGGGAAGCGTTGGCTTGCAAGCGTATACCGATGAAGAGCCGGTTGTTCACTCTATGCAGAATTACTCCTCCCATGCCTCTTACGCTACCCTGCAGCGCTGCAACAACTCACCCTGGGATATTGCCTTTCACAGGGTGAGTTACGATGTCCATAGCGCCATACAAGCTGCTCAGTCTCGAAACCGGGATGACTGGGTTCATTATCTAACTACAGGAAGACACTGATAGCGCCACGTAGTACTCAATACCGTTTCCTGCTTGTGTTTATTAAGGCACCTCTGATTAATTCGGATAGATCTCTGCGGATCCTAACAATGGTTTTTATCAAGGCGAAGCTCGCCGTTCATGTCGAGACCTGGACAAGGGCTTCAACACCGAGAAAAAC
>NZ_JAKSDZ010000059.1 GCF_023509475.1 Aestuariirhabdus haliotis
GTTCAGGTCTCGACATGAACGGCGAGCTTCGCCTTGATAAAAACCATTTTAGGATCCGCAGAGATCTATCCGAATTAATCAGAGGTGCCCTAGGTTTGTTAACGCCGGCAAGAAAGCCGGATGTGGGGGATGGGCGGAGTTAGGGCCTTAACTCGGCCCCTGCATTTGCCCAAGTACCCACATAAAACTGTCGCTGTCAGCGTCGGCAAAGCGGTCCAGTACGCTGAAGTGGTTACAATTATCCTCATCCCAGCGTTCGCAAGGGATGCCTTCCCGTAGCAGGTGCTCGCTGTAAATGTTGCTTTGGCGATGAAAAGCTACGGACTCCCTTTCACCAACGACCATGGCGTAGGGAATGCTCAGCAAGGGTTTCAGGCGCAGGGGGCTCAGGTCTCTTGCGGTATGGGAATGCAATCTCAGGGCATCGTTAAGAGGTGTGTGCAACAACGGGCTGAGCTCGAACAGTCCGCTGAGCGAAATTGCACTACCAATAGCATCTTTCAAGTGGTCTCCCCAACCCTCGCAGCCCATCAAACCGAGCAGGTGTCCACCGGCCGAGTGACCGCTAAGGTGCAGGCGATTCACTTCCAGTGGTAGAGAAAACCGCTCGCGCCACAGGGTTTCCAGTCGGCTGCGAACGCTGCGGCAGAGTTCAGACATGGTGGCATCCGGGCACAGGGGGTAACCCAGTACAGCAAAAGGGATTCCGCTCTCAAGAAAGGGACGGGCTATAAAACCGAAAGAATCCGGGTGCTGCGATTGCCAGTAACCGCCGTGAATAAAGAGCTGTAACTGGTCGCTACGCACTGTGTCGGGCCAATAGAGGTCAATAAACTCCCGAGGGGATTGGGTTTGCAGCAAACGTTGATGGCGAAATTCCTGGCGCAGAGTTTCGCTGCGAGATGCCCAGCGGTCAAAGTAGGCCGGGTGGTCGGGCACGGCACGGCGGGCCATATATTGCTGGCAGGCTTCTTCGCCACTCAGACGCAGCAGGGGATCGAGCATTATCAGACTCCCAGATAACGGTACTTGAGCTCGGGGTCATCGCGCAGCAGCTGAATATCTCCCTGATGCACAATGCGCCCTTTCTCCATAATGTAATGCCGATCGGAGATTCGCATCAAGGCGTCCAGGTTTTTATCGATAATCAGGATCGATTCCCCTTGCGATTTCAGCAGTTCCAGACAGCGCCAGATCTCTTCACGAATCAGTGGCGCCAGGCCTTCGGTAGCCTCATCCAGAATCAGCAACAGCGGGTTGGTCATCAAGGCTCGGCCAATGGCCAGCATCTGCTGTTCACCCCCGGACAGATTGCTGCCGAGGTGCTGTTGACGTTCTTGCAAGCGGGGAAACAGCTCATAGATGCGCTCTAGCGTCCAGGGCGAGTTGAGCTTGCGGTGGTTGGCCGCGGTGGCGATCAGGTTCTCTTTGACGCTCAGCGTTGGAAATATTTGTCGTCCCTCGGGCACCAGGCCAATACCCGCGCGTGCGACGCGGTAGGGCGCTGCGTTGCCCAGGGGGCGGTTCTCGAAGGTGATCATACCGGCACTAATGGGATTGAGCCCCATAATAGCCCGGACGGTAGTGGTTTTGCCCATGCCATTACGACCCAGCAGGGTCACCACTTCGCCCTGGCGAATGCTTAGCGATACGCCAAACAACACCTGACTGCTACCGTAACCAGCTTCTATATGCTCGACTTCAAGCATCTTCTATTCCCCCAAGATAAGCCGCTCGCACCTGAGGGTCATTACGAATACTGTCGGCGTCGCCGCAGGCAATAACACGGCCATAGACCAGTACGCTGATACGGTCGGCGAGGGCGAACACCGTTTCCATATCGTGCTCGACAAAGAGAATGCTGACCTCCTTGCCCAGTTGGCGCAGGGCTTCCACCATATTCCAGCTCTCCTCCTGGCCCATACCTGCCATAGGTTCATCCAATAGCAGCAACTTGGGTTGGGTGGCCAGCGCCATAGCGATCTCCAACTGCCGTCGCTGACCGTGGGCCAGGTCGGCGGCGCGCTGTTGCCGTAACTCCAGCAGGTTGACCCGTTGCAGAATCTCATGGGCCGGATTGACCAATTGAGGGTCGGTTATCGCGTTACGCCAGAAACGAAAGCTGTGACCTTCACGGCTCTGCAGCGCCAGCATTACATTGCGTTCCACGCTCATGCGATCAAACAACGAGCTGGTCTGGTAGGTTCGCCCCAGCCCCAAACGAGCACGTTGGTGGACGGGTTGTCCGCACAGCTCCTTGTTATCGAATAAGATGGAGCCGCTATCGGCGGGCAGTTCGCCGCTGATCTGGTTGATCAGGGTGGTTTTGCCGGCCCCGTTAGGGCCGATGATGGCGTGAATCTCCCCCTGCTCGACCGTGATGTCTACCTTGCGGGTGACCTCCAGTGCGCCAAAGCGTTTGCTCAGCTGGTGGATGTGCAGCAGGGGCGGCGGCGTGAAATCAACCATCCTCAGCCTCCTTGCCGGCCAGCACGCCGTAGATGCCTTTGCGGGAAAACAGCACTACCAGCAACAGCAGTGGTCCCAGAATAAGTTGCCAATGCTCGGTATAGCTGGCCAGGGTCTCCTCCATAAGCAGATAAAGAATGGCTCCGATCACCGGCCCGACCAGGGTGCCCAGACCACCAAGAATGACCATCACCATTAGCACGCCTGACAGATGCCAACTGAGCAGATCGGGACTGACAAATTCGCTCTGGTTGGCGAGTAATCCTCCCGCCAGTCCTGCACCCATGCCGGCAATCACAAAAGCCAGTAATTGATAGCGATAAGTGGCAAAGCCCAGTGCTTGCAATTTGGCTTCATTCTGTTTGCCGCCGCGAATGACCTGGCCAAAACGTGAGTTAAGTACGCGTTTAACCAGACCGCCGTAGATAAGCAGGCAAGTGAGGCAGAGCAGATAGAAATGTAAATCGTTATAAAGATCCAGGCCTGGGAGTAGATTACGACCGTTCATCGACAGGCCATCTTCGCCGCCGTAACGATAGAGAGAGATAAACAGATAATAGAGCATCTGCGCGAACGCGAGGGTAATCATAATAAAATGAATGCCCCGGGTGCGCAGGCTGAGTGCGCCGAAAATCAAGGCCCCCAAGCCTGCGGTCAGCATCGCCAGGGGTAGACTGATCAGCGCTGATTCAGTGCCTTGCCAGTCTCCTGGTAAAAAAGCCAGAGGGCTGCCTTCCAGCACATGAAAAGAGAGGATACCCACAGTATATGCGCCTATTCCGACATAAGCGGCATGACCAAAACTGACCATGCCACCGTAGCCTATAAGTAAATCCAGGCTCATCGCGGCCAGCGCGTATATCAGCATGCGGCTGGCCATGGACAACAGGTAACCGTCGTCGGTGAGCTGGGCGTAGAATGGCAACAGCAGGGCGCAGAGCAGCAAGAGTGTATAGATGACAGTTCGTCGTGTTATTTTTTTTAACATTATTGAGCGGGACACCATGGCATAAAACATCATTGAGCAGGAAACAAACCGGCAGGGCGCCAGATTAGAATTATCGCCATTAGCAGGTAGATGGCGATGGAGGCCAGGGACGCTCCCAGGCTGTTGGCGGCTTCGCTACCCAGAAATAGCGCCAGCAGGCTGGGAAGAAAAGCACGTCCGAGCGTGTCGACCAGACCAACCAGCAGGGCGCCGATCAGTGCCCCCTTGATGGAACCGATGCCGCCAATCACGATCACGACAAAGGTCAGGATTAACACCCCTTCACCCATACCGACTTCAACCGACAGTAAGGGGCCCACCAATGCTCCGGATAACCCCGCCAGCATGGCCCCCAACGCAAATACCAGGCTATAAAGCAGCGCGATATTGATGCCCAGTGCACTGACCATTTCGCGATTGCTGGCCCCGGCACGGATCAGCATCCCCAGTCGGGTACGGTTGACCAGCAGGAAGAGTGCGATAGCTACCAGCAAGCCGACGCCGATAACGGCCAGCCGATAGGCCGGGTAGGGTGCGCCGGGGATCAGCTCGACGGTGTAATTCAGCCAGTCGGGCACATTCAGGTAGAGTGGCTGCGGACCAAAGAGAATTTTTGTCAGTTCATTAAAGAACAGTATCAGCCCGAAGGTGGCCAATACCTGATCCAGGTGGTCGCGATCGTAGAGGCGGCGCAAAGCGATAATTTCCAGCAGCAATCCGCACAGCCCGGCGCTTAACAAGGCCGCCAGCATGCCAAGCAGAAATGATCCGGTCAGCTGGGTCACCGCCGCGGCGCCATAAGCACCGATCATATAGAGTGAGCCGTGAGCCAGATTGATCAAGCCCATAATACCAAAGACCAGCGTCAGTCCGGCGGCCATCAAAAACAACATAAAGCCCAGCTGCAAACCGTTTAACAGCTGTTCGAAAAACAACAACATAGGGTGTTGGTACCAGAAAACAAAAACAATAAAGATGTTGAGGAGAACTCGTCTATCCCGTTCTCCCCAACGGGAACAGCGTCGGCGAGTTTAGCGCCGACGATTCGCTTACATAGTGCACTGGCTGGCGTAAGCGTCTTGATGATTGCTCAGGCCAACACCAACCACACGATTGCTTAGCACACCCTTGTCATCCTTAAAGACCTCTCGGATGTAGATGTCCTGAATGGGGTGTTGGTTGTTGCCGAAGCGGAAAGCTCCGCGCACCGAATCGAAATCGGCCTGCTTGAGAGCGCTGCGAAAGGTCTCTTTGTCATCAAGATTGCCCTGAGTGTTTTTCAGGGCCGAGGCGATCAAGCGGGCGGCATCGTAACCCTGGCTGGCATATAACGAGGGCAGGCGACCGTAAGCCTGCTGGAACGCGCTGACAAACTGGAGATTGGCCGCGTTATCGAGATCCTTGCTCCACTGGGAGCTGTTGATGATGCCCAGCGCCGAGTCGCCGGTAGCCTTGAGAATGCCCTGATCGAAGGAGAAGGCAGGGCCAAACAGCGGCGTAGAGGTGTTCAGCCCAGCCTGTTGATACTGTTTGAGAAAGCTGATGCCCATGCCGCCGGGAAGGAAAAAGAAGACCGCATCGGGTTTGGCTGCTCGCAGTGCCGCCAGTTCGGTGGCGTAATCGGTTTGACCCAGCTTGGTATAGACTTCGCCCACCACGTCACCCTTATAGAAACGTTTGAAACCGGTCAGGGCGTCTTTGCCTGCGGGGTAGTTGGGCGCCAGGATATAAACCTTTTTGTAACCCTTGTCGGTCACGTACTGACCCATGGCTTCGTGCAGGTTGTCGTTCTGCCAGGCGACATTGAAATAGTTAGGCGAGCATCCATCACCTGCCAGTTTGGATGGGCCGGCATTGGGGCTGATGTAAACAGTACCGGAGCGGGTCACCGAAGGTACGACGGCCATGGCCAGGTTGGACCAGACGATACCGGTCAGGATATCCACTTTGTCTTTTTTGGTAAGGCGCGTAGCAATCTGTTTGGCTTTGCCCGGGTTGCGGGCATCGTCTTCGATTAACAGCTCAACCGGGTATCCACCGAGTTTGCCCTGTTCCTGATCGACAGCCAGTTTGAAACCATCGCGGATATCGATACCGAGCGAAGAACCGCCACCACTGAGGGTGGTAATCATGCCGATCTTGACCGATTCGCTAGCCTGAGAAGAAGCGGCGCAAGTGAGAGAAGCCCCAAACAGTAAAAGAGGTACCATGGTGTTGCGCAGGTACTTGACCATGTTTTCATTCCTTATGGTGGTTATTATGGAAATGGTATTGTCATTATATTAACGGTGGCCGCCAAAACTGGCGGGCCCCTTTGTTTCCCATAAACTACCTGAGTTTGTCACCAGATAACAGCGCACGAAGCGCAAGGAACAGGGAATGGATAAAGAAACCCCGGTACCGAAAAAACTGCGTCAACACCGTGATGCCTCCCGGCCCGAGTTTTGGGATGTTCGCATCGAGGAGGGGGTAATGCCCTGGGATTCGGGCGTTGTGCACCAGCAGTTGGCGCACTGGATCGGCGAACAATCGTCGATCGGGCGTGTGCTGATTCCAGGTTGTGGCAGTGCCTACGAAGCGGTGGCGTTTGCCGACGCCGGCGCGACAGTGACGGCCATCGATTTTAGCGCCAGGGCGGTGGCGATAGCGCGCGAACAGGTGGGGGATGCGCCGGTGGAGCTGATCGAAGATGATGTGTTCACCTGCACAGACTTACCCGATGCTGTAGATGTGATCTATGAACGGGCTTTTCTTGCGGCATTGCCCCATGCTTTACGACCAGCCTATGGTGACTGGATGCGGCGGCATGTTCGTCCCGGTGGTCAGTTGTTGGGCTATTTCGTTTTGGGCGAGCAGGGCGGAGGTCCACCCTTTGCTATCCCGCAGCTTGAATTGAATGCGCTGCTGACAAGCGGATTTGACTGTGTACTGAGTCAGCCAGCAACCGATTCACTCGCGGTATTTGGTGGTCAGGAGCATTGGCAGATATGGCGACGTCGTGATGAGTAAAGCAGCCCGTAACGGGTGTTGTATGTGAGGAGGTCTAGTGTATGAGTAGCGAACCCGAAACCATGCTGTCTCGACTGGAGCGGGTATTTAACAGACTCTCGGATCAGGATTGGAGCTGGTGGCCGTTAGTATCCTTGCGTCCTGCACCCAATCAGCCCATAGGTCTGGGCGTTTTTTGCAAGTTAACCCTCTGCTTTGGTGGTCTTTCCAGTCTATTGGTAGTGCTATTGCTGGTGTTGTATCAGGTGCCACTGACCCCGCTTCGCATCGTCTATGCACTCTTGCTAGGCACCATCGGGTATCTGTCGATCTATGGCCTGAGCTTTTTGTGGGCCTGGAATCGACGCGCCACTCGCCTGGCGCAAACCGGGGATGGAAAAACCGCCGAGTGACAAGTAATCCCGCCCTCTAAATGGCAGAGGTTCAGTCAGCGTTCAGCTCGCTGATGAACACTGTTTGCGTCTTGGTATCCCGAAAACCCTGCCCGCTATAAAAGGCGTAACTGCGCTCACGTTGGGTGTTCATACGTACTCGCAGGCTGGTAAGTCCGCGATCAATCAGCCAGGTTCGAGTTTGTTCCAGCAATCCTGACCCAATGCCCGATCCTCTCTGTCGGGAATCCACCACCAGACTGGCGATCTCCCCAAACTCCCCTTCGGCCATGCGAAGCTCAATCGTTACATGCACGCAGCCCACCACATCGTTATTCAGGGTAGCAACGATCACCTCGCCGCCATGGCATCGAATGGCGGTTAATCGCGCCCCGATTTCCGAGGCGCTGACCTTATACCCCAGCTCCTTCAACAAATGTTGCAGTGTTCCAGCATCAGCTGCTTTTGCCGGGCGGTAAGAGATGTTGCTCATAGCAAAGTCCTTTTCTTCGGTGGCTGTTCTCCGCCTCGGTAATAACCCTTGCACTATTCGGCAAGGGTTTATAAAGCAGAGCAGTCTTTTTTCTGTCATCAATCTGTCGTCAATTTGACATCTAGGGCTTCTAGCATGACCCGAAAGTGCAGGTGCACCCAAGGAAGAGTCATTGTTGAGGCCTTCCTTACGCTAATCTTGTGCAAAGCCCCGCACTCTACGAACCGCCTGATGACACACAAGGAAACCTGAACGATGAGCCGTTTTGAAACCCAGGATGATCAGAATCATCCGGTAGAAACTACCCCGGATTTTACTCGAATGATAGACCGTGCCATGAGCCGCCGGCAGTTTATGGTGGCTAGCAGCGTAGCGGGATTGGGAGCCTTTGTGGCTGCCGCCGGGGTCACGTCTGGAGCCATGAAGGCGGTTGCCTCTGAAACGATCTCGGGTAAAAGTACGAGTAAAAAGATGGGATTCAAAGCGGTGCCCGCCAGTACCGCCGATCGCATAATTGTGCCTGAAGGCTATCGCTCGCAGGTTCTGGTCTCCTGGGGGGACCCATTGTTCGCCGACGCGCCGGCATTCGATGCCTCAGGGAACGCACATTCTGAAACGCAGCTGCGCCAGTTTGGTGACAATAACGATGGCATGAGCCTGTTTCCACTGGCGGATGATCGAGCCCTGCTGGCGATCAATAATGAATACACCAACTACGAGTACCTGTTTTCCCATCAGGGCAAATTGATGACCGCCGATGATGTGAAAAAAGCGCAGGCGGCGCACGGTGTCTCTGTGTTGGAAATCAAGCGTACTGACGGCAGTTGGCAGTTGGTGCAGAATTCCCGTTACAACCGCCGGATTACCGCCAATACGCCGATGGAGATTACCGGGCCGGTCTCGGGTCATCCCCTGGTTCAAACCGAAATGGACCCCGAAGGCAAGGTGGCCCTCGGCACTTTTAACAACTGCGCGAATGGTGAAACGCCCTGGGGAACCTACCTGACCTGTGAAGAAAACTTCAATGGCTACTTTGGTACCGAGCAGAGCGATTTTGTCCAGAGTGCCGATCAAAAGCGCTATGGCATCGGCGCCAGGGATGCGGGTTACCAATGGCACCGTTTCGATTCGCGGTTCGATCTCGCCAGGCACCCCCAGGAGCCTCATCGTTTTGGTTGGGTGGTTGAAATTGATCCCATGGATCCCACCTCGACACCCAAGAAGCGAACAGCATTGGGGCGCTTCAAGCACGAGAATGCGGCGCTGACAGTCAATGCCGATGGCCATGTCGTGGTTTATCTGGGTGATGACCAGCGGGGAGAGCACCTGTATAAATTTGTCTCGAAGGGCAAGATCGACAAAACAAACCCCGGCGCCAATCGGGATTTACTGGAGCAGGGTACGCTTTATGTGGCTCGCTTTGATTCGCAATCCGATCAGCTAAATGGTCAGGGAGAGTGGCTGGAGCTGACCCATGGCAAGAACGGGCTGACCCAAGCCAATGGTTTTGCTGACCAGGCCGAAGTGTTGACCTTTGCCCGTCGCGCCGCTACACAGGTCGGAGCCACTACCATGGATCGTCCTGAATGGGTTGCTGTGCATCCTTCCGGTAAGTCTGTGTGCTGTACATTGACCAACAACAAGCATCGAGGCACCAAGGGCAATCAGCCGCTCGACGGCGTTAATCCCCGGGCAAAAAATCACTACGGTCAAATTGTGCGTTGGCATCCAAGCGGCGGTGATCACCGGTCTGCCACCTTTGACTGGGATCTCTACCTGTTGGCGGGTAATCCGGTCGTGCATCCGGACGGTTTGTACGGCGGCAGCGACCATATCAACGCCGACAATATGTTCAACAGCCCCGATGGACTGGGTTTTGATGCCGAGGGCCGTTTGTGGATTCAAACCGACGGCAAGTATTCCAATCAAGGGGATTTTGCCGGCATGGGCAATAACCAGATGCTCTGTAGCGACCCTGAAACGGGCGAAGTTCGCCGCTTCCTGACCGGGCCGGTTGCCTGCGAGATCACCGGTCTGGCCTTTAGTCCGGATTACCGGACCCTGTTTGTGGGGGTTCAGCATCCCGGTGAAGAACTCTCGCCTTCACATTTTCCGGCCGGCGGTGATAGCAAGCCACGTTCATCTGTGATGGTTATCACCCGTGACGATGGTGGCGTTATCGGCGCCTGAGCAGACTGTAGCGGTGGCGCCTGCAACGCCTTAGAGCGGGATAGAAGTGCGACCATATATAGCCGACACTGAGACCCTGTTATCTTTTGATGGCGGGGTCTCTGTTTTTTTACAGTTAAGGTTTTGTTACCGATTACGCTAAAATGCCAGAGTACCCATGGCGGTGTCTGGTGGCCTAACGCTTCCGGCATCGCCGATTTTGTTATCCCTGGCATCAGGAAGCCTTATGAGTTCGCAGCAATCCGAGTTTTTGACCACCAAAGAGTTGGCCGAACTACTGCGTATCAAAGAGCGAAAGGTTTACGATCTGGTCTCTGCCGGGGAGGTACCCTGTACCCGGGCGACGGGAAAACTGTTGTTCTCCCGTGCGGCTGTTCTGCAATGGGTGGCGAGCAAAGCAGAAGGAGGCACAACTCAAATCCGTGAAGAGGCAACCGCTCATCGCAGGCCAGAACCTCCTGGGGTATTTCTGGGCAGCCATGATCCTTTGCTGGAGTGGGCATTACGAGAGTCGGGTGCTGGCCTTGCCATGTTGTTTGAATCCAGCGAAGAGGGGTTGGAGCGTTTTGCTCATGGCGAAGGGGTCGCGACCGGTTTACATCTGCTGGATGGTGCGAGCCAGCAATGGAATCACCCGCAGATTAAGGCGCGTTTTGCCCGAGAGCCTTTGGTACTGGTTGAGTTTGCCCGCCGACAGCGAGGCTTGATAGTCAGCCAGGACACCGTCGGGGCAGTTCAGGGGATTGAGAATTTACAAGGCTTGACCCTGGCCTGTCGCCAGCCCGGAGCCGGGAGTCAGCGTTTGCTTATGCAGTTGATCGAGCAAGCGGGGCTGACACCAGATGAGTTCACATTCAGCCAGGTTGCCCACAGCGAAGCCGATGCCGTCTTGATGGTAAACCAGGGCAAGGCCGATGCAGCGCTGGGATTACAGGGTTTAGCGGAGCAATATGGTTTGGCTTTTGTGCCGGTGCTGGAGGAGCGTTTCGATCTGCTGGTAGACCGAAAGTCCTGGTTTGAGGCGCCGATGCAGCGTTTTGTCAGGTTTTGCCAGAGCGCGGTTTTCTCGGAGAAGGCCCGCGAGTATCAGGGGTATGATGTCAGTGGTTTTGGCTCGGTCTGGTATAACGGCTAGCGAAATTGCAGCGCGGCTTTTCTGGTATCGCTCGTTCTCTATGTCGTTGTGTCAAAGTTAAGGCAACTCTGATTAATTCGGGCGAACAAAAAAACCGGAGCTCCTGCGGGAACTCCGGTTTGGTGTTGCGAACAGGATGCTGCGTTCGCGAACCTGTGCTGCAATAAATGCAGGGTTATTACAGGGTTTTGAGGAAGTTCTCGATCTTGTCCTCGTGGAACTTAACGGTCTCTTCGCTTGGGATAACGATATCCTTGTGGGTGAAGTAAACCAGCAGGGCCATTTGCGCGGTCAAGCGGTTCTCGGCTTCGTCAAAGATCACTGAGCGAGGGCTCTCCATCACTTCACGGGTACATTCGCGAGAATCGTTGGCGGGCAGGCAGTGCATAAACTGGCACTCGGGGCCGGCCTTGTCCATCATCTCCTGGGTGATCACGTACTTGGGAATAAAGGTAGAGAGACGATCTTCTTTTTCGTCTTCCTGACCAAACCAGTAGAAGCTGTCGGCGACCAGTACGTCGCAGCCTTTCACCTCTTCGGTGTCTTCGGTCAGGGTGAAGCTACCACCGGAAAGCTTGCAGTTCTCCAGCGCAGTATCAACCCAGGACTGTGGTGGCTGATACTTCTTGGGGCCGATGTGCTTGTAGTTCATGCCGAACTTGGTGCAGATAAACATCAGGGAAGAAGCAACGTTGGTAGCGTCACCGACGAAAGCGACGGTCAGATCAGACAGCTCTTTACCTTCTGGCAAGTGCTCCATCATGGTGAACACGTCAGCCATCATCTGGGTGGGGTGCAACCAGTCGCACAGACCGTTAATAACAGGCACGGTAGCGTGCTTGGCCAGATCGGCAACGGTTTTGTGATCGTCAACGCGGGCCATCATGATATCGACCATGCGGGACAGGACGCGAGAGGTGTCGGCAATATTCTCTTTGCCGCCCAGGTGGATGTCTTTAGGAGACAGGAACAGAGCGTGGCCGCCCAGAATGGTTGCGGCGGTTTCGAAAGAAACGCGGGTCCGGGTAGAGGGTTGCTCAAAGATCATGCCGATGGACTTGCCCTTGAACAGCTGGGGGACAGCATTAGCCTTACGGGCTTCTTTCAGCATGGCCATCAGGTCAAAGATTTCGGTCAGCTCTTCCTTGGTGTAGTCCTGAGTCTTCAGGAAGTGCTTCAGTTGAGGCTTCTCAAGGTTGGTGGCGGTAGATGAAGGTAGTTTCATTTTCGGGCTCCCGTACAAATCAACGTCGGTTGATGTTCAGTCAGTTAAAAAGGTAATTGATTAAGAATTTATCCGCTTGATCACTTTAACGTGGGGCTAGTATATATTTTCGATAAATATCTAAATTGATCTGAGTCAACTTTAAATAAAAATCCAATTAATATTGGTGTGTTTCGAGCACTTATTTGAGTTTTTCTGGGAAAACGCTCATAATTTGAATATTATTGATCAATAAATAGTCATTATCTTAAATTGTCAGTATTAAATGTGGATAATAATCGAACTAATTAAATATTGATCTGAATCATTATCCGTTTTTTGGTGGGGGAGTAAGATCGCTTCACAGATAAAGAAGTGGATCTTAAAGAGTAGGTCGTTACATCAAGGTCTGTTCTGCTTCTTTTAAGTAAAGCCGGAATTTATTACAGCGATAGCTTATTAATGAGCGCTCACTGAAAGGTTCTTAATATCATTATTGGAGGTGCTTTATGAGTACTGAAGAAACCGGGAAAATGGGTCTCCCTAGTTTGACCCTGTTTAGCGTCTGTGCGGTGCTGGTTATTGATGGCCTGACCGCAGCGGCGTCTATTGGACCATCGGCGATCACCTGGTGGATTATTACTCTGCTGGCCTTCGTGATTCCTTATATTATGATCTCCTCCGAACTGGGTACGACCTATCCGGGTGAGGGCGGTATCTACGATTGGGTCAAGCGAGCCTTTGGTAACAAGTGGGCGGTGCGTACCACCTGGTATTACTGGATCAACGTGGCCCTTTGGATGCCCGCCGTTTACATCATGTTTGCCGGCATGTTTGCAGAAATGTTCTTCCCTGGCATGGGGCTCTGGACTCAGATACTGATCTGTATCGCACTCACTGCACTGACTGTCTGGATCTGTAATATGTCCGTTGACGCCGGCGTCTGGGTGACTAACCTGGGTGCACTGTTTAAGGTTGTCGTGATTGTGACCCTGGGTGTTGGTGGATTTATCTATGCGGCCAAAAACGGCGTTGCGAACGAGTTCACTCTTGCCTCTATGACGCCCAACTTCGACTCTGCCCTGGGCTTCCTGCCTGTTATCATCTTTAACCTGTTGGGTTTTGAGTTGATTGCCTGCATGGGTAAAGAGATCAAGAATCCGGTGCGTGATATTCCCAAATCCATGATGATCTCTGCTGCCTTGGTAACCGGTCTCTATATCTTCGGTACCGTGGGTATTCTGCTGGCCATGCCTGTGGAAGATATCGGTCTGGTGGCTGGTATTATTGCGACCTTGCAAACCCTGTTCGGTGACGGTGCCTTCGGTAACTTTATGGTCATCTTTATCGGTTCCCTGGCCCTGGCAACCTTTATTGCCAATATGGTTACCTGGACCATGGGTGCCAGCCGTGCCGCCATGGAGGCTGCTCAGGAAGGTGAATTGCCAGAATATGTGGCCAAAGAACACCCTGTGCACAAGACCCCTGTGGGTGCCAACAATATCACCGGTATCGTCTCTGCTGTGGTTATCCTTTGCTACGGATTTCTGGCCGGTGAGAGTGATGAGCTGTTCTGGTCTGTGTTCGCATTCTCCTCTTGCATCTTCCTGCTGCCTTACCTGCTGATGTTCCCTGCGTTCCTCAAGCTGCGTAGCGCCGATCCTGATGTAGAGCGTCCCTATCGTGTACCAGGCGGTGCTGCTGTCGCCAAGCTGATCACCTGGGTATGTACGTTCTTTATTGCTCAGGCTGTGTTCCTGTTCATCTTCCCCGAAGTGTTCAGTGGCACCATCGATTGGGCTTACACCATTCCGGTTGCTGCCGGCGTGTTGATCACCATGGGTATTGGTGAATACCTGCTGGCCAGAGCCCTGAAACGCATGAAACAACTTGAATCTGAAGCTGGCTCTGCTGCCGCTGAAAACGCGTAAGGAGGTTAATCATGACTACTACATTTGAATCCACACCTCGCGAAGATGGCTTTCGTATGCCAGGTGAGCATGAGCCCCATGAAGAGATCTGGATGGCCTGGCCCGAGCGTTGCGACAACTGGCGCAACGGTGCCAAGCCAGCACAAGAGGCTTTTGTTAATGTGGCTAAAGCGATCGCTGAAGTAACCCCCGTGAACATGGCGGTTTCTGCCAGCCAGTACGATAATGCCCGTCATCAACTGCCAGACCATATCCGTCTGGTAGAGATGACCACCAACGACAGCTGGATGCGCGATATCGGTCCCAGCTATGTGGTGAATGGCAAAGGCGAGCGCCGCGGCGTCGACTGGGAGTTCAATGCCTGGGGTGGTTTGGTTGATGGCCTTTACTTCCCCTGGGATCGTGATGACCAGATCGCCAGTAAGATTTGCGAGTTCCATCGTGACGGACGCTATCGCGCGCCCATCATATTGGAAGGTGGCTCCATTCACGTTGACGGTGAAGGTACCCTGTACACCACCGAAGAGTGCCTGTTGCACGAAAGCCGTAATCCCGACCTGACTCGCGAAGAGCTGGAAGAGGTACTGAAGGCGCACCTGTCTGTGGAAAAGGTCGTATGGATTCCTCGCGGACTCTACAACGATGAAACCAACGGTCACGTCGATAACCTGATTCATGTGGTTAAGCCCGGTGAGGTTATCCTCTCCTGGACCGATGATCAGGACGACCCTCAGTATGAGATCTCCCAGGAAGCTTACAAGGCCCTGAGCGAGGCCACCGACGCCAAGGGACGCAGCATCAAGATTCATAAGATGTACGTTCCCGGTCCACTCTTTATGAAAGAAGAGGAAGCCAGCGGTATCGATGCATGCGACGGTATGGAGCGTGAAGCGGGTGAACGGTTGGCGGGCTCCTATGCCAACTTCCTGATCACCAACAAGCGCATTATCCTTCCCTTGCTGGACCCTGCGCATGATGAGCAGGCGAAAGTCTTGCTGCAGGATGTGTTTCCCGGCTACGAGGTAGTCGGGGTCGATGCACGGGAGATTCTGCTGGGAGGCGGTAATATCCATTGTATTACCCAGCAGGTACCGGTGGTTTAATAAGCCCCCTAAAACCAGGTCTCGATGAGGCCTGGTTTTTTTCTATTTAGGGTCATATTTTTTGTCTAATGGATCTGCGCGATATAACGGGTATTGTTGTGGGATAATGAGGGGCTCGGAACGACGTGGAAAATAGCGAGTAATGGTCCGTCTTTGGCGGTAATCTAGGGTTTGGCAAGCAGCGTTTCATGCCTGTTAAGCTTCGAATGCTTTAGTAGCAAGCAAGGATAATCGAGTGAACAAGGCTCCCAAACTCAAGCGCAAAGACATCACGTTGTTTACCATCAGCGCCATATTGACCATTGATGGTATTGCCGCAGCGGCTGCCATCGGGGTGCAATCCCTGACCTGGTGGGTGTTGGCGTTTATCTGTTTCGCGGTGCCCTACGCCTTGATCAGTGCGGAACTGGGCAGTAGTCGTCCTTCCCAGGGCGGCATCGTTAGCTGGGTCAAGCTGGCGTTTGGTGGTCGTTGGGCTGCTCGTACCAGCTGGTTGTACTGGATTAATGTCGCGCTCTGGATGCCCGCCGTGTTTATTCTAATGGCCGGTGTGATGGCGCAAATGTTTTGGCCGCAAATGCCAATCTGGTTTCAAATTGTGTTCGCATTGGTGATGACCTGGGTGTCGGTGTGGATCTGTACCGTGTCACTCGATGTGGGCAAGTGGATTCCCAATCTGGGCGCCTGGAGCAAGATGATCATTGTGTTGCTGCTGGGCATTGGCGGTATCACCATGGCGGTCACCGAAGGCATTGCCAATGAGATAAACCTGTCAACCTTAACCCCAAGTTGGAGTGATGGGTTACAGTTCTTCCCGGTGATTATTTTTTCTTTAATGGGCTTCGATCTGATCTGCTGCGCCAGTGATGAGATGGAAAATCCGCGCCGGGACCTTCCTGTGTCGTTGTTGGTTGCCGGCGTTGCTATTGCAACCCTGTACCTGTTCGCCGTCTATGGTGTGCTGGTAGCGTTACCCGTTGAAGAGATAGGTCTGGTATCCGGATTGTTGATGACCTTTGAGCGTTTGCTGGCGCCCTTGCCAGCCACCGAGTGGTTGGTCTTGCTGATCGGTTTGTTGGCCCAATTCAGTTTTATGGCCAATATTGTTACCTGGAGCATGGGCTCCAATCGTGCCGCCGCGGAAGCCGCCCAAGAGGGGGATTTGCCCAAGATTTTTGGGCGTGAGCATCCTCGTTATCAAACCCCTGTTGGAGCGGCTGTATTGACCGGAGTGGTGTCGACCTCGACGATCCTGTTGTATGGGTTGATGGCGTCGGCGGCAGAAGACCTGTACTGGTCGCTGTTTTCCTTCGCCACCCTGATTTTCTTATTGCCTTACCTGATGTTGTTCCCGGCGTATCTGGTACTAAAGGATCAGCCTGGTCAGAGTGCGGATGGATGGCAATTGCCAAATCGAAAATGGATTGTTTATCCTGTGGTTTTGCTACCCTTGGCGTTCACCGTGCAAGCCATTATCTTCTTTGTCTTCCCTCCCGGCGAAGTTAATGTGATGGATACCCTTATTATGTTTGTCGGGCTCTGTGTGGTGTTGGTGATTGGTGAGTTTATGCAGCAAAAAGAGCAGCCTGTAGCTGTCAGTAATATCGTTTTAAAATCAGATAAAACCGGTGTTAAGGTTGGAGAAGTGCCATGAGTTCTCAGCAGGTTTCAAGTGTCAATCAGGCCGAGAATAAACCCAAACCCAAGGGTAGAAAGCTGCAAGCGCGCAGTATCGAGCGACGTAATAAAATTCTGGACGCGGCCCATGAGCTGTTGCAGACAGAATCCATCGCTAGCTTATCCCTCTACGATGTTGCGGCGCGTGCGGAAATTCCTCCCTCTTCGCTGTATTACTTTTTCCCCAGTGTCAGTGCCCTGGTTGAAGCCCTGGCGGAAGAGATCTTTGTTGCCTTCGAAGAGTGCGTCGAGGCACCCATTGCGGCGGATGGAATCGATACCTGGGAAGACCTTGGCGAGCTGCTCGAAAAACGCATGCAGGATTATTACCGCGGCAATATCATTGCTCGCAAAATGTTGCTTGGGCAACAGATCGATAACGAGGTAGAACTCGCCGACCGGGAACACGATGAAGATCTCGGAAAGAAGGTGGAAGCTATTTATAAACGTTTTTTTTATCTGCCAAAACTGCCGGAAGAGTACAACGTCTTTGCCATCGCCATGCAAATCGCCGACAAGGTGTATGCCATGTCACACCAGAAAGAGGGCAATATATCAGACCTCTATGCTCGAGAAGGGTGGCGTGCGGCTCAGGGCTATTTGAGTTTTTATCTGCCCAAGCTGATGCAGAAACGTGAGCAGCTCTGAGTGTTCCGGGTGGTCGAGTGAATCCCATGAGCGTCGCGTAATCTGTGTCGGCTTAGGACGCTAGGGCACCTCTGATTAATTCGGATAGATCTCTGCGGATCCTAAAAATGGTTTTTATCAAGGCGAAGCTCGCCGTTCATGTCGAGACCTGGACAAGGGCTTCAACACCGAGAAAAAC